>JABURU010000063.1 GCA_014762485.1 Gammaproteobacteria bacterium
GGGTGATGACGGCGGGGGGAATGATTAGTCGTAAACAGGATCAGCGGTGCCGTTTGTCTGTGAACGGGGTACACGTGCGGAAGCTGAGAACATTCGAAATAGAGCGATATGGGCACACCGGAGAACCAGAAGATAAAGCGGGGGCTTATGGTATACAGGGCAAAGGAGCAATGTTTATTGAGCACCTGAGTGGTAGTTACTCGGGAGTGATGGGGTTGCCGCTATTTGAGACGGCGGAACTTTTACAGGAGTTTGGCGTTCAACTTTTATAGGGCGGCTGAAAAAAGAAGCTGAGCAGATCAGGGAAAATGGAAATCGATGAGCGAAGAATTATTAATTAATGTGACACCCCGAGAAACACGTATTGCGATAGTTGAAAATGGGGTATTGCAGGAAGTACAAATTGAGCGAGCAAATCGACGTGGCCTGGTCGGAAATATATATAAAGGAAAAGTTAGTCGGGTACTTCCCGGTATGCAGGCCGCCTTTGTCGAGATTGGGCTGGAACGTACCGCTTTTTTACATGCATCGGATATCGATATCGAAGGCGAAGAGGAAGGTGGTAAAGGCAATGAACAGGAAATAGTCAAGCTATTGCGACAGGGGCAGGATGTACTGGTACAGGTCATCAAGGATCCTATAGGGACCAAAGGGGCAAGACTATCAACCCATATCTCTTTACCATCACGCTATCTGGTTTATATGCCAAACAATACACATATCGGTATATCGCAAAAGCTGGAAAATGAAGATGAGCGCAATCGCTTAAAAAATATCATTAGCGAAAATAACGAAGCTTATGGTGGCGGTGGTTATATTATTCGGACGGTTGCCGAAGGCATTAGTGAAGAAGCGGTAAAGGCGGACATGGCCTTTCTGCAAAGAATGTGGGGGGCGGCGAAAGAAAAAATTCCTCAAACTCGGGCTGGTAACCTGGTTTATGAAGATCCTCCCCTGGTGATGCGAGTAATGCGTGACTTGGTTGGCGGACGTATCGAGAAGATGCGTATAGACTCGAATGAAACCTATAACAAGGTCAATAAGTTCGCGAAGAAGTTTATACCTGAACTCGAACCGCACATTGAATATTATCCGGGTGAACGCCCCATTTTCGATATCTATGGTGTAGAAGATGAAATTCATAAGGCTCTGGAGCGTAAGGTCGAGTTGAAGTCTGGGGGATATCTGATCATTGATCAGACCGAGGCAATGACGACGATTGATGTCAATACTGGCGGCTTTGTGGGTCATCGAAATCTGGAAGAGACCATATTTAAGACCAATCTTGAAGCCGCCCAGGCCATAGTGCGGCAGCTGCGTTTAAGAAACCTGGGAGGCATCATTATCATAGACTTTATAGATATGATTGATGCTGAACACCGTAACCAGGTCATGGAAGCATTAGATAGCTACCTGGAAAAAGATACGGCTAAAACCAACATCTGTGATGTGTCGCCACTGGGCCTGGTTGAAATGACACGCAAGCGTACCAGTGAAAGTCTGGAACATATTTTATGTGAAACTTGTCCGACCTGTCAGGGGCGAGGCACGATCAAAACAACTGAGACGGTTTGTTATGACATCTTCCGTGAGATACTGCGTGAAGAAAGGCAATATAAAGCTAACGAGTATCTTGTTCTGGCTTCTCAAGAGGTAGTGGATAGGTTGCTGGATGAAGACTCTACTAGTGTGGCAGAGTTGGAAACCTTCATAGAAAAATCGATTCGCTTCCAGGTTGAAAGCCTTTATACACAAGAACAGTTTGATGTTGTCCTAATGTGATTGTTTGAAAGACTGTGATAAAAAAACTGGCATCTATATTTTGGTTAATAACTACAGCTGGGTTAATTCTATTGGCTGTATTGTTAACAGCTGCCCGTTTGTTATTACCTTATGCAGAAGAATATCATCAAGATGTGACTGCTGCGATTAGTCAGAAACTCGGGCAAACGGTTGAAATTGATTCTTTGACCGCTGAATTACATGGTGTATCACCAACGTTGGTTATAAACCAGCTAAGCCTGTTTGATAAAACAGGTAAACATATCCTGTTTCATGTCGACAAAGTTCATATTGGCTTTTCACTTTTAAGATCAATAGAGGCGCGCACGCCTATACCAAGCAGTTTGAGTGTCCAGGGTTCCACTTTGTTTGTGGTGCGGAAACAGGATGCGACGCTACATATTAATAATTATCCCGTTAAGACTATATCGAAAAACGGGAGTGATGCGTCAAGTTTTCAGCCGGTTGTCGAGTGGCTGTTTTATAACTCCAGGTTGACGCTCGATCAGATCTCTATTGACTACCATGATGAGAGTCTGGGCCGTTCTGTACGCCTGAATAATATTAATATTAAGTTACGAAATTCTAAAAATCGGCATCAGGTTGATGCACTGGCAAGCTTGCCTGATTACCTGGGTAGTCAGTTAGGTGTATCCATTGATTTGATCTCGGGTGACATCCAGGACATAGATACCTGGAAGGTAAATAGTTATGTGGCTGCAGACAATGTTGCATTAAAAGAGTTACTTGCCTGGTATCCAGATAACAAAATCAAGTTATCAAATGGTGCTGTTAATCTCCGCCTATGGTCCGAATGGACAGGGATAGAGTTGAAAACCATTTCAGGAAAATTGGATTTTAATGAGGTGCAGCCGGGTGTATTGCAAACTGATAAGGCGGCTTACTTTAAACGTGCAGATCTGGACTTCGAGCTGAGTAAGGAGAATTCAGAAAAATGGCGCCTGGATGTATCACGATTACAAATTACCGAACAGAATAATAGTGTACGACAGCCATCAAGATTAACGGCAGAAATAGACATTCAGTCACAAAAGGCAAGGATTTATACAGATGTATTGTATATAAAAGACTTTGTCGAAATCATTCAAACTAGTCAGTTTGTAGATGCAAATACCTCTAAATGGTTTGCGCATGTCAAACCACGAGGCGAGTTGCATGATATTGATGCGGACCTTCATTGGTCGGATGAGGGTGTGAATGATTTTGATATTGCCTTACGAATGAGCAATGTGGCAACTAATGCATGGGCTGTATCTTATTAAGATCCTCCGAACCC
>JABURU010000213.1 GCA_014762485.1 Gammaproteobacteria bacterium
ACCGTTATCACGAGAGATCTTTACATCATAGAAGAAACCTGTGGCATAAAGGCTTCGAATTGCATCACCAATTTCACTTCCACTGGATACTTTGTCTCTAACACGGGTCGGAAAATAAGTGAGCACCGTACCTAATGATATTCTTTGCAGTCCCTCTACTTTAATATCTTTTACAGTAAATGCATTAAACGCATTCGCCTGTCCATGAACTAATATCAGGCCAATAAATAATGAGCGTAGAAATTTCCGTAGCATCTTAAATTCTTGTAGTCTTTTAATTTAGCAATCGTGCTATATCGTTGTAGAAGGCAATACTCATTAGAGTAATTAAAAATGCAATCCCGATACGTTGACCGATCATCTCGGTCTGTTCAGAAACGGGACTACCTTTTACAAACTCAATGAAGTAATACAATAAATGACCACCATCTAATAATGGGATCGGTAAAAGATTTATAATACCTAGACTGATACTGATTAAAGCAAGAAAATTGATAAATTCCTGCACACCAATGCTGGCGGTTTTACCTGCATAGTCAGCAATGGTAATAGGTCCACTTAAATTTTGTAGAGAAGCCTCACCCCAGACCATGCGCCACAGCATTTTCAGGCTAACGGTCGTCATCAGCCAGATTTTTTCTATACCCTGTTGTGCCGCAGCAAAGACACCATATTGTTCTTTGGTTAAATATGCCGCCAGTTTTTCTTCAGCAAGTGGTGCAGGCGCTACACCAAGAAAGCCGATGCGACGCCCATCATTCAAAATTTTCTCAGCCGGTACTACGGATAACAATATTTCATTACCATCACGGAGCAACTGGACACTTATACTTGTGGCGGGATTTGCACGAACCATCTCAACCATAGACTGCCAGTCGTTCACTGGTTGCTGATTCATGTGGATAACCTGATCACCAGGTTTTAATCCGGCATCAAATGCAGCGCTGTTGTCGACGACAGTCCCCACTACGGCTTCAATGACCGGCAGGTGTGGACGCATGCCAATTAGCTTTTGTAACTCTGCTGGTTGCACATCCTGCATGAAAGGCAATGGGATAATGACATCACGCGAGGAAGAAAACTCACCACTCTTAACCTTGATATGAATATCACCGCCGTCCACTGATGTCATCAAAAGTGTTGACATCACCTGCTCCCAGGTTTGGACCGGCTCGCCATTGATTTCACTTATTGTATCGCCAACCTCAATTCCAGACTGTAGTGCCAGGCCATCATCCAGTAAGGAACCCACCACCGGCTTAGTGCCAGTCACGCCCATACCAAAGATCAACCAGTAGGCAAGAAAGGCAAAGATAAAATTAAATAGAGGCCCAGCAAAAACTATCGCCGAACGCGCCGCCAGAGACTGATTATTAAATGCCCTGTGCTGCTCACTACTATCAACATCGCCCTCGCGCTCATCAAGCATTTTGACATAGCCACCCAAAGGTATCGCAGCAACCACATATTCAGTCTGGTCGTCACCGCGTACCCATTTAAGCAGAGGGCGACCAAAGCCTATGGAGAAGCGGATAACCTTTACACCGGCCTTGCGTGCAACCCAATAGTGTCCAAATTCATGAACCGTTATCAGCACGCCCAGGGCGACAATAAAAGCAATAATGGAGAATAATACCGACTCCATCAGGCAGCCCTCTCAATAATCAGTTTTTGTGCAGTTTCACGAGCCAGTTGATCATCCTGGTAGATGATCTCTAAATTATTTGCAGCATGAGAAGTAACACGGGATAAAGTCGTTTCAATTACATCGGCGATTCCCAGAAATGACAGTTTTTCATTTAAGAAGGCGTCAACCGCTACCTCATTGGCAGCATTTAAAATCGCGGGTGCCGTCCCTCCCTGATTAATTGCTTCATAGGAAAGCCTCAAGCAGGGAAAACGAGAAAAGTCGGGCTCTTCGAAATCCAGCCTGGCGATATCAAACATATCCAGGTTGGCCACTCCCGATTCAATACGCTCGGGCCACGCCAGGGCATGCGCAATCGGTGTGCGCATATCAGGGTTACCCAGCTGAGCCAAAACAGAACCATCGGTATATTGAACCATCGAATGGATGACGCTCTGTGGGTGCACCACAACCTGGATCGTATCGGCAGAGGTATTAAACAGCCAGCATGCCTCTATCACTTCCAGTCCTTTGTTCATCATAGAGGCTGAATCGACCGAGATCTTTTTCCCCATGCTCCAGTTTGGGTGCGCCACGGCCTGTTCTGGCGTGACCGATTTAAGCTGCTCCAGCGGTGTAGAGCGAAATGGACCACCCGATGCGGTTAACAAAATTTTATTTACACCGGCCTGACTCAGGCCCGCGCGAAAATCCCGCGGCATACTTTGAAAAATGGCATTGTGTTCACTATCAATAGGCAATAGTTCAGCCCCACTGTTTTGCACTTCCTGCATAAACAGCCCACCGGACATTACCAGTGATTCCTTATTTGCCAGTAATACACGCTTACCTGCGCGTGCAGCAGCAAGATTGGGCTGTAATCCAGCGGCACCGACAATCGCCGCCATGACATAATCCGCTGCTGGCATATCTGCCACGTGAACCAGGCCTTCAACACCACTTAAGACTTCTGTTTGCAGCCCTATTTGACGCAGCTGTTGCTGTAGTGTGTCGGCAGCTGATTCATCCACCATCACCGCAAACTGTGGTTCGAATTGCTGACACTGCTCAACCATTCGATCAACCTGGGTATTGGCCGTTAGTGCGACCACTTTAAAACGTTGAGGGTGGCGTGCTACCACATCAAGTGTGCTGACTCCTATGGAACCGGTGGAACCAAGGACTGTCACACCAATCATATCCACCCCTGCATTAACGCCAGCAGGAATAACGGCGCGGTAGAAGTAATAGAATCCAGACGATCGAGGATGCCGCCATGACCAGGCAATATATGCCCACTGTCTTTAATACCGGCCTGACGTTTATACATGCTTTCGGTCAAGTCACCCAGTACCGAGAAGATCACGATCGCGATAAACACCAGCATCGCCAGGGCATCATGGTTGATACCAATATTCAGCTTACTCGCCATCAGCCAGGCACCGAGGAT
>JABURU010000178.1 GCA_014762485.1 Gammaproteobacteria bacterium
CAACTCATCTTCCAGCTGTGAAACTCGCTTGCTGATCGCGGGCTGGGTGAGAAACAGTTCAGTAGCAGCGTCTGAAAATGAGTGATGTTTAGCAACAGACACAAAGGCCTGAATGTTCTGAAAATCCATACTCAATTATTCCATTTAGGAATGGTATTTATAAAAACAATCAATTTGAGTAATATCCTGCGCTGCATTAGACTTGCTGTCAATAGAAGTGAGGAATAGTGAAATGGCTGGCAAAACCTTATATGACAAGCTTTGGGACGCCCATGTGGTACGTACCGAAGAGGATGGTACCGGATTACTTTATATTGACCGTCACCTTGTACATGAAGTGACTTCTCCCCAAGCCTTCGAAGGTCTGCGTATTGCTGGCCGTAAACCATGGCGTACTGATACGATCGTCGCCACCCCGGATCATAACGTACCTACTACTGATCGCAGTAAAGGTATCGAAGATCCGATCTCCCGTTTACAAGTCGAGACGCTGGATGCCAACGTCAAAGAGTTCGGCGTGCCATATTTCCCGATGGACGACATTCGCCAGGGCATTGTGCATGTCATCGGCCCGGAAGAAGGCGCGACCTTGCCTGGCATGACTGTGGTCTGTGGTGACTCCCATACCTCTACCCATGGTGCTTTTGGTGCATTGGCACACGGCATTGGTACCTCCGAAGTGGAGCATGTATTGGCCACCCAGTGCCTGGTACAAAAGAAGATGAAGAACATGAAGGTCGCGGTCAGCAAGACCGGGCCTGGCGTGACAGCAAAGGATATCGTGCTTGCCATCATCGGTGAGATCGGTACCGCAGGTGGTACCGGTTACGCGATAGAATTTGCCGGTGAAGGCATTACCGACCTGTCGATGGAAGGTCGTATGACCGTTTCCAACATGGCTATAGAAGGTGGAGCACGTGCCGGCATGATTGCCGTGGACCAGACCACCATTGATTATGTAAAGGGTCGTCCTTATGCGCCTAAACCAGAGCTTTGGGACCAGGCCGTGGCTGCCTGGCAGGATTTAAAGTCCGATGAAAACGCCGTATTTGATCACGTAGTAGAGATCGATGGAAGCCAGATTCAGCCACAAGTGACCTGGGGGACTTCGCCCGAGATGGTTGTCGGTGTCAATGCCAGGGTCCCTGATCCTGCAAATGAGGCTGACTCCGTGAAAAAAGCAGGCATGGAGCGTGCACTGGAGTATATGGGCTTGGAGGCCAATACCTCGATTAGTGACATTCCGGTGGACGTGGTCTTTATTGGTTCTTGTACCAACTCTCGCATTGAAGACTTGCGTGCCGCCGCCGAGGTGGCGAAAGGTCGCAAGGTAGTCGACAGTGTTAAGCAGGCGTTGGTTGTTCCAGGTTCTGGTTTGGTGAAACAACAGGCCGAGGAGGAAGGGCTGGATAAGATCTTTATCGAGGCCGGTTTCGAATGGCGCGAGCCCGGTTGTTCCATGTGCCTGGCGATGAATGCCGACCGCCTGGAGTCAGGCGATCGTTGCGCTTCCACTTCAAACCGTAATTTTGAAGGTCGCCAGGGGCAGGGTGGGCGTACTCATCTGGTCAGTCCGGCGATGGCCGCCGCCGCCGCGGTGACCGGCACCTTTACCGACGTGCGTAGTTTATAAGGAGAACCATGATGGAAAAGTTTACAGTCTTAACCGGTATCGTGGCTCCGATGGATCGCGCCAACGTGGATACCGATGCGATCATTCCCAAGCAATTTTTGAAGTCTATCAAGCGCAGTGGTTTTGGCCCCAACCTGTTTGATGAGTGGCGTTACCTGGATCATGGCGAGCCGGGTATGGACAACAGCAAACGTCCATTGAACGAAGACTTTACGTTAAATCAACCTCGCTACCAGGGCGCCAGTGTATTAATTGCGCGGGAGAATTTCGGTTGTGGATCTTCACGTGAGCATGCGCCATGGGCATTAGAGGATTATGGCTTTCGTGTGATCATTGCCCCGACCTTTGCCGATATTTTCTATAACAACTGCTTTAAAAATGGCATCCTGCCGATCAAACTGGATGAGAGTATTGTGGATGAGTTATTCCAGCAAACTTTCGCCACAGAAGGTTATCAACTGGTCGTCGACCTGGAGGCGCAAACGATCACCCGGCCTGATGGCTCAAGCATCAGTTTTGATGTCGATGCGTTCCGTAAATATTGTCTGTTAAACGGTCTGGACGATATCGGTTTAACGTTAAAGCATGTGGATGACATTAAGTCCTACGAAGATAAACGTAAGCAACAAGCCCCTTGGCTGTTTTAAACAAGTACAGGATTAAGATAAATGACTAAAAAGATTTTGGTATTACCCGGTGACGGTATTGGTCCTGAAATTGTCGCTGAGGCAGTAAAAGTGATCGAGGCTCTGAAGAAAGAAGGCCTGGATGTATCACTGGAAAATGGCTTGATCGGTGGGGCTTCTACCGATGCCCATGGTGAGCCTCTGACAGAAGCCACCTTACAACAGGCTAAGGCATCCGATGCCATTCTGCTAGGTGCGGTCGGCGGACCCAAGTGGGAACCGCTGGATATTGCCATTCGCCCGGAGAAAGGTCTGTTAAAGATTCGTGCAGGGCTGGAGTTATTCTCTAACCTGCGCCCGGCAATTTTGTACCCACAGCTTGCCGATGCCTCGACTTTGAAACCTGAGGTGGTTTCTGGTCTGGATCTGATGATCGTGCGTGAGCTAACAGGTGGTATCTATTTCGGTCAGCCTCGCGGTGTTGAAACCATGGAAAACGGTGAACGCCGTGGTTTTAATACCCTGGTCTATACCGAGTCCGAAGTCGAACGTATTGCTCGTTCCGCCTTTGATATTGCGATGAAACGTGGCAAGAGATTATGTTCTGTAGACAAGGCCAACGTGCTGGAAGTGACCGAGATGTGGCGTGAAGTGGTTGACCGTGTAGCGCAGGACTACCCGGAAGTAGAGGTTTCCCACATGTACGTCGATAACGCCGCGACGCAGCTGGTAAGGGCACCGAAGCAATTTGATGTAATGGTGACCACCAATATGTTTGGTGACATCTTGTCTGATGCGGCG
>JABURU010000151.1 GCA_014762485.1 Gammaproteobacteria bacterium
AATGCGCCAATCACATGGTAAGAGCCCGTATCAATCAAACCGGTCAAAGTATCCGCGCCTTTATAAACACCAGTAATACGAATCTTAGGATCATTTTTACTTTCGCTGGAGGCTCCCAGGCGGCGAGCTGCACCCAACATAAGCAGGAAACGGGAATAAAGGCGATCTTTAGGCATGTCATCCACCTCTTCCAGACTAGCCACGGTGAGATCGCCCCCATCTACCTGAGCCATGATGCCATAAGCCTGAGCCTTGGATCGGTTTATAAATTCATACCTGGTATCGGACATCTGGGCGCGGCCAGACTTGTAGGCCACATAATTGGTGAGGATAGGAGAGCGGCGGATCGCGTCCAGGTGGTAATTCAGATTTACCACCGCCTGGGCCTCTCTTGGGGCGACTATACCCTCCTCCTGATCGGGGTTAGTGGCATTATATTTTAGTTCGTGCAATTCCTTACAGGCCGTTTTACCAGTACGGCGTGAGGAAAAATCCAGGGTATTGGAGTGCTGGTCCATTTCCTCCATTTTGAGAAGCTGAACAGAATCCAATTCCACGTTATGCACATATTTGTGCCACAGTGCGTGGTTGTCGGCGTAGCGCATCACTTCCCTTTCGGCTACGTTTTGCACCTCGATCCGTTTTGCCGCGCTCATGCGTTCAGCCATCTTGCACCACCTCTACCTGCTCGGATGGCAGCTCTATAACATCTTCACCCTGTATCAATTTAGCCAGCGCTTGCTGGCCCTGTAACATCTTCTGGTTAAAGCTTTCCAGCTCTTCACGCTTTTCCTGCTCGTTATTCAGGAAGCCTTTCATTGTGGCCTGCTCGTTCTGTACCTTGGGAGTCATGTCAAGGTTGCCCAGGCTCATGTCATTTTTCTGGATGAAATCGAGGACGTGTTTTAGCAGTGGGTGCGCAGATTTTTCATTAACAATACGACGCTGGCCGTCTTCGTCTGTATATTCAAAAACATGGCATTTGCCGTCCGTGTCGTAATACATCTTAGGTGCTTCCAGTGTTTCACCGTCCTGAATAATACGCATCAGCATATTTTGGAAAATGGTGTACATAGCCGCCTGGCTATTGGCAAACAGATCTGTCAGCAGGGAAGGATCACCAGACTCAAAGGCCATATTGAAACGCATAAACACCTGGGTGTTCTTCACACAGGCTGGCAAGTCCTCACACCCATCATTCAAATATTCGCAGGTGGCACACATAGGGAACTGTCCAGGCCGGGCTGGATAATAATGCAGGGTTTTATTAAAACCGCGCCCCTTCATTGCATTGAAGCGGGTCCTCTGGGCCTCCTCTGGCGTCGGGTGACCTTCCAGATTCCTGGCAGAGGCCGCCTTACCCTTTTCTGTCTTCGGCCCTGTCTGCTTGCCCACAGTGGCCATGAGCCCCTTTTCCCAGTTGATTTGTTCACACTCATCCTGACATATCGAGCAAGACGCAAAATAGGACCACGGATGCCAGGGGCGGTTTGGATCGTCTTCTACTCGTTCAGGAGGACAGGAAAAAGTCTCCTCACAGCTACGACATCGAAAGGTGACATTTTGCAGGAGTTCATCAGTGAGTATCTTTGGCATTTAGCCATTAAACAGTAGGAAAGCTAGACATTTGAAGGGGTTAATATGTCAGGCCACCGACTGGCGACCCCGTTTCAGACCTCCCTTACACAACCTAGGAGGAAGCCTAATATGCGCTATTTTGGTTCCCAGCACGTCCGGGCTGGGGAGCCAATTAAATTAACCAACTTCGATGTTGGTTTTTTTATGTCTGAAAGTTTAGTGGCTTCGAGGACTCTCACCAAGGTTACCGGACTAAAGTCCGTTCGCCATTCACTTTGTTCAGGCGTCGAGTCCAGCCTGGGAAGCCAATTAAAATTACCGACCTTGATGTCGGTTTTTTTATGTCTATAGATTGGTATTCTTTTCTGATTTCCGCCTTCTGATTAACGCGCTAACAAGCGTCAAGTCTAGCTTGAGCTTTCTTTAATTATGTTAGTACTAACACTGGGTGTACATACAGACAAGTTTTATTACTTAGTAATATCCACTATCCATGGAGATCTGCTCTACAACTCGAAAGTAACAATGCGTATATCTTAGGTGTCACGAAAGCTTGATGCCCGACAATTATTCGATAATCCTTTGCAAATGTAACAACTCTGTCATAGCTATAGAAAACACATATAGCTAGCTGCTATATATAAACTATCAGAAGACAAAACTAACAATTATGTCGAAGCAGCAAGCAAAGAAGATAGCCATCGTATTAGGTGGCGGAGGTTCTAGAGCGGCCTACCAGGTCGGTGTCATTAAGGCCATTGCTGAAATGCTGCCGCACCACACACCGACCCCCTTTCAAATAGTCTGTGGGACATCAGCGGGAGCTTTTAATGCCGCGGCAATCGCCGGTTTTGCCAACAATTACCACCGGGCGGCAGCGGCCCTACTTCGTATTTGGGCCAATTTCCGCACCCACCATGTATTACGCTCTGATATCTGGGGCGTAGGCAAAACAGGCGCTAAGTGGTTAGCAGCAATGATGCTCGGTGGTCTGGGCGAAAAGAACCCAGTTTATCTATTTGATCGCTCACCACTGCGCCAACTGATGCAAAAGCATATGCCGTTACATAATATCTATCGGTTTATTGAAAAAGACTATTTACATGCGGTCTCTGTCAATGCCTCAGGCTATAGCACGGGTGAATCGATCACTTTTTATCAAGGGAAAAAAGGCATAGATAACTGGAGAAGATCAAACCGCATAGGCATTGCTACTGAATTAACCATTGATCACTTAATGGCATCATCTGCCATCCCCATGTTATTTGAGGCTGTAAAAATTAACCGCGAATATTTCGGTGATGGCTCCATGCGACAAATTGCCCCCATCAGTTCCGCATTACATTTAGGAGCAGAACGAATCCTCGTGATTGGAAATAGTCATATTTCCGAGGAACATCAACGGACCAATGTTCATCAATATCCTACTTTAGCTCAGATTGCAGGCTTTGCTCTGGATAGTGTTTTCCTGGACAGTCTGG
>JABURU010000333.1 GCA_014762485.1 Gammaproteobacteria bacterium
ATCTGAATAATATGGAAAGGGCCTATAGAGAGCAGGACTGGCGGATAGAAACCCAGTTTGGCAATGTTAGTCCGCTAGAAGCACATGAAGGTGAAGTGGCCATGGCCTAAACTAAAGTGCCAGTTACACCTACCTGGTCGGGAACAGGAACCGCGCAATGCGTTCCTGTGACTGCTCGGCTAATGAGCGCCGATTTTCTGCGGCGGGGATCTCATCTAAAAATGTCAGCCGTGTCGTTAAGGCACCCTCACGAATCTGTTTAAAAATACTCACGAGGAAATGGTCGTCCTCGGCGTAGGTGGCGGCCTTATCCTGTTTGCCTCGGCGAACATATTGAATCGCAACCGGTTGAATCGCCACGCTGGAAGATATGGCAGCATCAAACAGGCCGTTTTTAAAAGGCAATAACTCATTACCACGTGTCGTGGTACCTTCCGGAAATATGGCAACACTTCGGCCCTGGGCTAAGGTATCACGGATATCATCCACCGACTGTTTCAGGCTGCGTACACTGGCACGACGGATAAACAGGGTGCCGCTGATGGATGACATAAAGCCGACGATCGGCCAGCGTTTGATTTCATGCTTGGCCAAAAATACATACGGGTAGACGCTGGATAAAACAATGATGTCGAGCCAGGAGAGGTGATTGGCAACCAGTAAGACAGTTTGTCTGGAGGGTTGACCATCTATCTCTATATCCACATTAAGGATCTGCCGCATCCGATCCATCCAGCGACGAATCGCTTCTTTACCCTTTTCACCATAATGCCACTGCGGGCCACCAATAATACGATGGCGTAGCAGCATGCCGATACAACGAAAGATATGAACAAGGATATGCAGAAGGATAAATAGATTGGAAAACCAGCGAGACAGCATGCGGGGTCAGTTCGTTAATAAAGTTGTTGATAAGCTACTATTTAAACCGAGAGTGGGTCAACCATGCTAGATGGAGCTGGCCCTGTTCGCTGGTGAAAGCAGGGCCAGGTAGCAGGTTAATCCGCGCGGCGCGCGGCCTTTTCCATTTGTTCTATGCTGGTATGGCGCACGTCCTTGCCTTTTACAAGATAGATCACGTATTCGCAGATATTCTTGGCATGATCGCCAATACGCTCAAGTGCACGTGCGGCCCACATCACATCCAGCGAGGGTGAAATGGAGCGCGGATCTTCCATCATGTAAGTAATCAGTTGTCGGGTAATACCGTTGTATTGATCGTCTATCTGATCATCTACTTTGGCAACGGTTACTGCCTGCTCAACATCCAGTCGGGCAAAGGCATCCAGGGCATCACGGACCATGCGATGCACGTGTTCTCCTAAATGCTGGATGGCGGCAAAGTGCTGTTTATTGGCCTCCATTCCGGACAGGTGCAGGGACAGGTGGCCAATCTTCTCAGCCTCATCACCGATGCGTTCCAGGTCGGTAATGGTTTTAATGATAGCCACGACTAAGCGCAGATCACCGGCGGTAGGTTGGCGGCGAGCGAGGATCTGGCTGCATTCCTCATCAATGGCGACCTCCAGTGCGTTGACCTTCAGGTCATTACTGATCGCGGTTTCGGCCAGTTGGCTATCATTGTCCACCAGTGCCTTAACCGCATCGACGATCTGTTGTTCTACCAGGCCGCCCATGGTCAACACCTTGTTACGGACGTTTTCCAGCTCGGCATTAAATTGTTGAGATATATGATGTCCTAATTCCATACTTTCCATTGTACGCCCCTTTTCATTTATCCGTAACGACCGGTAATGTAATCCTCGGTCTGTTTCTTTTGCGGGTTGGTGAAGATACTGTTGGTATCAGAAAACTCAATTAGCTCACCCATATATAAAAAGGCCGTGTAGTCAGATACACGTGCGGCCTGCTGCATGTTATGAGTAACGATGACCACGGTGTAGTTATTCTTTAATTCGTAGATCAACTCTTCGAGTTTTAAAGTAGAAATAGGGTCCAGTGCCGAGGCCGGTTCGTCCAGTAATAGTACTTCCGGTTCAACGGCAATAGCACGGGCAATCACCAGGCGCTGTTGCTGACCACCGGAAAGGCCCAGTGCATTATCATGTAGACGATCTTTTACCTCGTCCCACAGGGCGGCTCCGCGCAGGGACTTTTCTACTACTTCATCCAGAGTGCGTCGATCATTCATGCCCTGAATGCGCAGGCCATAGGCGACGTTTTCATAGATCGTTTTTGGGAATGGGTTGGGGCGCTGGAATACCATGCCAACACGACGGCGTAGATCCACCACGTTGACACTCTTGTCATAAATATTGCTCCCATCCAGCTCAATACGCCCCTCTACCGTTACGTTATCCACCAGATCATTCATGCGGTTGATTGAGCGCAACAGGGTAGATTTACCGCAGCCACTGGGACCGATAAAGGCGGTCACCTTATTTCGCGGGATCGACATATCGATCCCTTTGAGTGCCTGACTTTCTCCGTAGTAAAGCTTGAAGTTGTTGATCTGTAGCATGATCTGCTCATCTTTTAAGGATAGGTTTTGCCTACCTGCTTGCAGAATGGCCATATCCAGGCCGGTGGACGGTATCGCGTTCATATCAAGACTCCTATGATTCCAGTGCGCGATACTTTTCACGCAAACGATTACGAATATGGATGGCTACCAGGTTCAGGGCCACGATCACCAGGACTAGTAACAGGGCGGTAGCGTAGACCAGTGGTCGCGCAGCTTCGACGTTAGGGCTTTGGAAACCGACATCATAAATATGAAAACCCAGGTGCATGAACTTGCGTTCCAGATGCAGGAACGGAGCATTGCCATCCAGCGGTAAAGCAGGTGCTAGCTTAACCACACCTACGAGCATCAGTGGTGCAACCTCGCCAGCCGCACGGGCGACGGCCAGGATCAGGCCGGTCATCATTGCTGGACTGGCGGTGGGTAGAATGATGCGCCAGATGGTCTCCAGCTTGGTAGCCCCAAGTGCCAGCGAGCCTTCGCGTAAAGAGCGAGGTACGCGTGACAGGCCTTCTTCGGTGGCAACAATCACCACCGGCAGGGTCAGTAGAGCAA
>JABURU010000106.1 GCA_014762485.1 Gammaproteobacteria bacterium
CATGAGCACTCAAGAGGATAGAAGCGTTCACGACGTTATGGTCCGTCCGAGCAAATCTCACTACAGCAAGCTGCAGGCCATTGCCGCGGTAGAAGACCGTCGTCCAGGTACCCAGGCGACCCGCTTTCTCGAGGAGGCGATCGACAACTATGTCGAACAGCACCCGGAAGTGGCCGAGCAGTTATCACTGGCCAGTTAAGGATTACGCAAAAGCGTAATAAAGGACACGTGACGGAGGGGCGGCATGTCACATCACTTTCAATGTATGGAGCACTGGTCACCGGTGCAGTGCGCGGCTTACAAGCTGCTGCACTTCAAAAATGAGTACGGCATCGCCGGTGGCGAAGACTTAGGTCCACGCATCGGTAAGGAACCAAAGACCCTCGATAACGAGGTTAATCCCAATTACTCAAAGGCCAAGCTGGGGCTGGGTACCGCGGTGATGATGGAGCTCGAAGCCGGCCACGCGCCGATCCTTCATGCCCATGCACGGATGTTAAATCACATCTGCTTCCCCATGCCGGACCCCAACGTCGACATCGATGATGTCTCGTTGCTGTTTTCCTTTAGTGAATGGCAGGCCCACATGGGTGACACCTGCGATGAGATCCGCAAGGCCTTTGATCCGCGAGGGGAGAACGGCAGCCACATCAGCAAACAAGAAGCCGCCCGCATTGAAGAGAAAGGGCTGCACCACATCAGTAAGTTTTTAGAGTTTCTGGAGCTGCTCCAGGAGCAGGCGAGATAGGAGAGCCCAACGATGGCAAACATTAAATCAGAACAGCTCAGGATCATCATCCTGGAGCAGGCCAACAGCGACATAAAAGGCATGCTGGCGGAGCCGAATAATATGTCGGCCAAGATCACCGGCGTCAGCGCCCTGATCACCCTGCGTGAGATCTGCAAACAGACACCGCATTTAAAGCCGCTTTATAAGGTTATCGCCAGCCGCTTGCGGGCATACAACGACGCTCGCATGGAAAGTTTTATTGTCATCAGCAAAAGCGAGGCAGGGCTGTGAGGTGCTCGGTAAAGGGCTGCACCAGGCGCGCTACCAAGATGCTGGAGTTCACCGTGGCGGCGAAGATCGCCCCCAATGGGCCACGCGCCAAGATAGGTACCGGGCTGCTGTGTTGTGACGAGCACAGCCAGCAGGATCACACACAGATGTTTACCGACGAGGGCTGGCAGATCATCTGCGACAGCTTTGCCTCGATGGGCATGGCGGAGCCGGACAGGGCAACTGTCCAGCAAATAATGAAGCCGATACATGATGCATAAAAAGCCATAACCAGGCACACAAAAAACAATGATAACGACGATGACAATCAGCAAGCAGGGCGATGTGAATAGTAGACAGATTTCCTTCCCAAACTCCTCCCTTGAGTTAGGTGCCTCGTCGAGTGTGGACACTCGGCCAGGCACCATTTTTTTGTCTAAGGGGGCGGTATGGCACAAATGAATGAAAGTATCGCCGAGCGTATAAGACAGCGTCTTGATGATGAGTTTAACCTCAATAAGCAGTCAGCCGACGGCAAATGGTTACAAGGGGGAACGTGCCCAGGCTGTGATAAAAAAGAGCTTTTCACCCGGTATGAAAACCCCTGGGTGATCCGTTGTGGCCGCGAGTCCAAGTGCGGTTACGAAGGCCACGTAAAGGATCTCTACCCCGATGCGTTCGAGAATTTTAACAAACGCTTTCAACCTACCGAGAAGAGTCCCAACGCCACCGCCGATGCCTATTTAAAGGAGATGCGTGGTTTTGATATCGGCAAGATTAAAGGCTGGTATGAGCAGGGCAAATTCTGGAGCCAGGCCGACAACTCCGGTACCGCCACGGTCCGGTTTTATCTTGACGCAGCGCGCACCATTCATATGGAGCGCTTTGTCGAGGAGATCCTGGTTACCGATAAACATGGTGAAAAGAAAAAGCGCAAAGCCCACTTTAAAGGCAGCCACCAGGGCATGGCCTGGGCGCCGCCTGGAATGGAGATTAAAGAGGGGGACGAGGTGTGGATCGTCGAGGCCATCCTCGACGCCATTGCGCTGGCCCTTAATGGCATCAAGGCGGTGGCGATCCTCTCCTGCGTCAACTATCCGCGCCTCTTGCTGGAGCAGCACAAGGGCCAGGACATCACCTGGGTGTGGGCGCTGGATAATGATAAAGCTGGAAGAAAGTGGATTCGCCGCCATGTTAAACGTATGCGTGCCGAGGGGGTCTACGATATCAAGGCGGCCTTGCCTCCTTCTGATCGCAACAAACTCGACTGGAATGATCTGCATCAACGTGAGGCCTTCTCGAAAAAGAATATCGACGACTATTTTTATTATGGCGAGCTGGTGCTGGCCGAGTCGGCAAAGCAAAAAGCCCTGACCATTTATAACTATAAAAATAAGCGTGACTTTTACCTCGACTATGACAACCGGGTCTACTGGTTTAATCTCGATGTCGACAAGTTTGACAAGAAAATGCGCAAGCTCGAAGAGGCACAGGAAGAGGGTAAAACCCTGTCGGATAAAGAGCTGCGCGATAAGGCGCTAGAGGACACCTTGTCATGTGTTGAGATCGCAAACTGTAAATTTACTTTTCTATATTTCCAGGCAAACCTGATCACCGATGAGTCCTGGTATTACGCCCGCGTTGAATTTCCCCACGGCGGTAAGGCGGTTAAAAATACCTTCACCGGTGGGCAGCTTTCATCATCCAGCGAGTTTAAAAAACGTCTGTTATCTATTGCCGCCGGTTCGCTGTTTACCGGCGAGAGTCGGCAACTGGATCGCATCATACAAGATCAGCTTTATGCCTTGAAGATAGTGCAAACCGTCGACTTTCTCGGCTATAGCAATGAGCACGGCTGTTATGTGTTTAAGGATATAGCGGTAAAAGGAGGGCAGGTATTCCCTATTAATGACGAAGACTTTTTTGACATTGGCAAGCTGTCTACTAAATGCCTTTCCCAGTCCACCGAGCTGTCGATTACCCAGGATAAAACGAAATACCAGACCGAATGGGTAAAGCAGTTATATGGTGCCTTCGG
>JABURU010000278.1 GCA_014762485.1 Gammaproteobacteria bacterium
TATGACATACCGACCCTCCGGTATTCAGGTCGGCAAGATGCGCGTGCCTTTGGGGGTGATAGGCAGCATTTATGAATCTCGTCCTAATGTGACCGCCGATGCTGCTGGCCTGTGTTTAAAGTCGGGTAATGCGGCCATTTTAAGGGGAGGATCTGAAGCTGAACACTCCAATCAGGCTATAGCAAAATGTATTCACTCGGGTCTACAGAAGGCCGGTTTGCCTGTTGATGCCGTACAGGTGGTAGAGACCACGGATCGCGCTGCGGTAGGCGAGCTGATCACAATGCAGGAGTATGTCGATGTGATTGTGCCTCGTGGTGGTAAGGGGTTGATCGAGCGCATTACAGCCGATGCCCGTGTTCCGGTGATAAAGCATCTACATGGGGTTTGCCATGTGTACATTGACGACCAGGCGGAGCGTAAAAAGGCACTGGATATTGCCGTTAACGCCAAGACCCACCGCTATGGTGTTTGTAACGCGATGGAGACGTTGCTGGTAGCCGAAGGTATCGCCGCTGAGTTATTACCGGAACTGGGCAAGATGTATCAGGAAAAGGGGGTCGAGCTTCGAGGTTGTGAGCGCTCTATGGCCATTTTACCCGGTATCAATGCGGCGACCACAGAAGACTGGGATGAGGAGTATTTGGCGCCGATTCTGTCTATTCGAGTGGTAGATGGGCTGGATGGGGCAATGGATCATATCCATCGACATAGTTCTGGTCATACCGAGGCCATTGTGACGGAAGATTATTCCCATGCACGTCGCTTTCTTGCCGAGGTAGATTCCAGCTCGGTGATGGTGAATGCATCAACCCGTTTTGCCGATGGCTTTGAGTATGGTCTGGGGGCCGAGATTGGTATTAGTACGGACAAGATCCATGCTCGTGGCCCGGTAGGCCTGGAAGGCCTGACCTCGCAGAAATACATCGTCCTGGGTGATGGTCATATACGGGGCTAGTCACAAAATATGATAGGTATCATGGGGGGGGCATTTGATCCGGTACATTACGGACATTTGCGCCCTGCCCAGGAACTTCATACGGCTTTGGCACTCGAATCCATGCGCTGGATTCCCACTGGGCAACCTATGCACCGGAAAAAAGCCGATACTTCACCCGAACATCGTCTCAAAATGCTCCAGTTGGCCATAGAGCCGGTGAGTGAGTGGCAACTGGACAGGCGAGAAATAGACAGTGGCGAACCATCCTATATGGTGAATACTCTGGCCAGCCTGCGTGAAGAGCTGGGTGATAGAGTACCTCTGCTATTGTTATTAGGGGTGGATGCTTTTAACCATCTTGCTGGCTGGTATCACTGGCGACAGCTGTTCGAGCTCGCGCACATTGTGGTGAGTTATCGTCCGGGTTGCGATGTAAATGAGCACAAAACTGATGAGCTGGCTAAGCTAATTCAGCACAAGAGGGTTGATGATGCGGCGCAGCTAAGGCAGCAGGCAACGGGCTGCATTCTGTTTCATGAAGTAACGCAGTTGGATATCTCATCGACTGCTATTCGTTCGATGTTGATACGCGGGCAAAGTCCTCGCTTTTTATTACCTGATGCGGTGCTGGAGTACATCACCCATCATTCTTTGTATATGTAAATTAAGTGGTTGTAATGGAAACTGAAGCATTAAAAGAGATGGCCATCAGCGCGCTGGAAGATGTCAAGGCCAAGGACATTAAGGTACTGGATGTCCGCGGTAAGAGTAGTATTACCGATATCATGATCATCGCTGGAGGCACCTCGGATCGGCATCTGAAATCCCTGGCCATGAATGTCATCGCTGAAGCCAAAAAGCAGGGCATACAACCTCTGGGAGTCGAAGGTGAAAACAGTGGTGAATGGGTACTGGTCGATTTGGGCGACGTGGTAGTACATATCATGATGCCAGCCGTACGCGATTTCTATAACCTGGAAAAACTGTGGGTGCCCGATAACCCTGAGCAGGAACAGCAGGCCTAACGCGTGCGTATACACCTGATTGCGGTGGGTCAACGTATGCCCGCGTGGGTAGAAGTGGGCTTTGAAGAGTTTGCCAAGCGTCTACCGCATGAGTGTAGTTTAAACCTGATTGAGTTAGCCGCCGGTAAACGGGGAAAAGGGGCGGATATTGCCCGTGCTATTCAGGATGAGGGTCAACGCATGCTGGATGCGGTGCCGAAAAATACCATGGTGGTGGCACTGGATCAGCGTGGTAAGGAATGGGATACCGAGGAGTTATCTCGAAACCTGTCTGACTGGCTGCAGGATGGACGTGATATCGCTTTATTGGTGGGAGGCCCCGATGGTCTGGCGCCAGAATGTGTACAGCTGGCTGAGCGTAAGTGGTCACTCTCAAAGCTAACCTTGCCACATCCTATGGTTCGAATTGTTTTGGCAGAGCAACTTTATCGTGCCTGGAGTATATTAAAGAATCATCCTTACCACCGTTGATAGCGTTCAAACAAATACGCTAAAGCTGGACGAGCTGCGTGGTTAGAGCCACACGGGATACTTGAGTATGCGTAAACAGGCCTAGCCAATTGGTATTGGCCACTCAAGAGACGCAGTGTTGTCATTATGTGTTTGAGTTTGTTTTTAAATACTCGCTAACAATAACAAGGAATAACGGTCTTCATGTCGAAATTGGAAATACCAGTTTATCTTGCCTCTTCTTCGCCTCGTCGAAAGGAGCTGCTACAGCAGATTGGTGTCGATTTTCATATTGTCACGCCGAATATTGATGAATCGTTGCATGAGAATGAGTCACCTGAGGCATATGTTCGACGCATGGCAGAAGAAAAGGCGAAAGTTGGTCTGGACATGATTCAGGGTGAAGGACTGATTATAGGTTCGGATACCAGCGTGGTACTGGATGATCATATACTGGGCAAACCCGTTGACCTGAACGATGCCATCGCTATGTTAGAACGACTATCCGGGCGTAGTCACCGGGTGATGACCGCTGTGGCAATGATTAATCATAAACACCATCAGCTGTCCCGTTTGTCTGTTAACGAGGTACACTTTCGTAACCTGACAA
>JABURU010000353.1 GCA_014762485.1 Gammaproteobacteria bacterium
CTACCAGTACCGGCCTGGGCCAAAGTACCTGCGTGGGTATAGGTGGTGATCCTATTCATGGTATGAATTTTATCGACTGCCTGGAACTGTTCGAGGCCGATCCACATACCGACGGCATTATTATGGTGGGTGAGATCGGTGGCAGTGCCGAAGAAGAGGCCGCCGAATTTATTAAAGCCCATGTTAGTAAGCCGGTAGTGGCCTATATTGCTGGTGTGACGGCTCCGGCGGGTAAACGCATGGGACACGCCGGTGCCATCATCTCTGGTGGTAAGGGTAAGGCCAGTGACAAGTTTGCCGCGCTGGAGGCTGCCGGTGTCACCGTGGTCAATAATCCTGCCTTAATGGGGGAACGTATGTTGAGTGTATTGAACGGATAATGAGCGATATGCAGGCATCACAGCTAAAAGTGGCGTTGGCGCAGATCAATACGATGGTCGGGGCGACCGAGTGCAATGTTGACAAGATCATAGAGCGCTTACAGCATGCGCGTGACGAGCTGCTGGCCGATGTCATTGTCTTTCCCGAGCTAACGCTGACCGGTTATCCGCCGGAAGATCTCTTGCTACGACCAGGTTTGAGTTTGCGGGCCTTAAAAGGGCTGGAGCGTCTGTGCAAGGCGGTGACGGGCATCGATGTGGTGGTGGGTTATCCCGCGCAGACGACGATGGGGATTCACAACACAGCGGTATTGATTCGAGATGGCGAAATCATCGCTCAGTCTCATAAGCAGCACTTGCCCAACTACAGTGTATTTGACGAGAAGCGTTATTTTATCCCCGGCACCGAGGCCCCGGCTGTAGTGGAGATAAAAGGTATTAAGGCCGCCTTGTTAGTCTGTGAAGATATCTGGGAACCGGAACCCATTGCCCAGGCGAAACAGGCAGGTGCAGAGCTGGTCCTGGTATTAAATGCCTCACCTTACCACCAGACCAAAGGCAGAGAGAGAGAAGATATAGTACGCAGCCGCATAGAAGAGGCAGGCATGCCGCTGGTTTATGTCAACCAGGTAGGAGGCCAGGACGAGCTGGTTTTTGACGGTGAGTCTTTTGTGATGGATGCGCAGGGAGCACTAACCCTGCGTGCGCCGGCATTTGTTGAAGGCACTTACCTGGCGGAGTTCGATGTGGTGGCAGGCGTCCAGTTAGCCCCCAAACCGGGTGAGATAACGCCGCCTTTATCGATGGAGGCCAGTGTTTACCAGGCATTGGTAGTCGGTGTACGGGACTACATTGAGAAAAATGGCTTTCGCGGTGTTGTTCTGGGGCTGTCCGGAGGCATTGACTCGGCACTAACATTAGCCGTTGCCGTAGATGCTATAGGGGCTGAGCGTGTGGAAGCGGTGATGATGCCCACTCGGTATACACGTGATATGAGCCTGGAGGATGCCAGGGCTGAGGCGGATATCCTGGGAGTGAATTACCAGGTTTTGCCCATTGAGCCCATCTATCAACAGTTTCTTGATACTTTGTCAGACGAGTTTGCTGGTACCGCCGTCGATACCACGGAAGAAAATCTGCAGGCGCGGTGTCGTGGTGTGTTGCTGATGGCGATATCCAACAAGAAGCACAAAATTGTTCTTACCACCGGTAACAAGAGTGAGATGGCAGTAGGTTATGCCACCTTGTATGGTGACATGGCCGGTGGTTTTGATGTGTTAAAAGATGTGCCCAAGACCCTGGTCTTTAGCCTGTCGGAGTATCGCAATACACTCTCGCAGGTGATTCCACAAAGGGTGATCGATCGACCACCATCCGCAGAACTGGCGCCAGAACAGGAGGATACCGACTCGTTACCGCCTTACGAGGAGCTGGATGTGATCCTGCAAATGTATGTGGAAGAAGATAAGTGTCTGGAAGATATCGTCGCGGCAGGGTACGATGAGGACACTGTTCGGCGAGTGATTCGCCTGGTAGACAGAAATGAATACAAACGCCGTCAGGCGGCCCCGGGAGTGCGCATTACCCGCAGGGCATTTGGACGTGATCGTCGTTACCCGATTACATCGGGTTATGGCAGTGATACCTGAAATTGCAAAAACCACCGGATGAAAAGATGAAAAAAATTGAAGCCATCATTAAACCATTCAAACTGGATGATGTTCGTGAGGCCCTGTCAGAAATCGGCGTTGCCGGTATGACCGCGACCGAGGTGAAAGGCTTTGGACGTCAAAAAGGACACACCGAGCTATATCGAGGTGCGGAATATGTCGTTGATTTTCTGCCCAAGGTGAAACTGGAGCTGGTAGTCAGCGATGATCAGGAAGCCGTCTGTGTGGAAGCCATTACCAATGCGGCCCGTACAGGCAAGATTGGTGATGGCAAGATATTTATTAGCAATGTGGATCGCGCCATTCGTATTCGCACTGGCGAAGAGAATGATGATGCGGTTTAGCGATAGCCGCTGAAGACGTATTAAAAAGCCCGCTTTCGCGGGCTTTTTTGTTAGTTATTAATCCTTAGTATTTCAGGGTGCTGTGGGAAGTTCAGCACTAATACTCTCATGCTATCGTCGGCCAGTTTGTTTAAGCCCATCTTTTTATAGGATTTGACCATTAGTACCAGCGCATCACCGACCGCTTCGGTATTTTGGTAATGCTCGATCACATATTTTCCACGGTTTACCGCTGCCAGGTAGGCGTCACGTTGCAGGTAGAAGTTGCCAACATATACTTCGTAGGCTGCCAGTCGGTTGCGCAAGTGGATCATCCTCTGCCTGGCATCCTTGGTGTATTGGCTGTCAGGAAAGCGTTTCACCAGTTCGGCCAGGTTGGCGTAAGCGATGCGAGCCCCTTCTGGATTGCGGTGGACAGGATCCTGATTAAAAGTTTCGTATAAGAAGCTCTGATTTTCTTCAAACAGGATCAGTCCTCTAAGATAGTAGGCATAGTCTACTTTAGGGTGCCTGGGATGGAGTTTAATAAAGCGGTCAGTGGCCGCTAGTGCCGGTTCTACATCTTCCATTTTGTAATAAACATAGGCGAGATCCAGGCGTGCCTGTTCGGCATA
>JABURU010000086.1 GCA_014762485.1 Gammaproteobacteria bacterium
TAGACAAATTTCTACAGCCAGGTAACAAAGCTATTTTTAGGAAGCTGTTTAACCCCATTGTCAGTGCCATAGCCACACGAATTGATGTCGTATTTGAAGAGGTTCTGGCACAATGTTCGGAACTATCCATCAAGCAAGATATGCCGATGGCATTCAATGGCTGGTTTCGTAATATTGAACTAATTAAGCAGTAAGAACCTTCATGGCGACATACGCAATAGGCGATATACAGGGCTGCCTGGATCCTCTTAAGCAATTACTGGAACAGATTCAATTTGATCCAGCAAGAGATCAGTTATGGTTTACAGGAGATCTGGTTAATCGCGGACCACAATCACTTGAAACATTACGTTTCGTAAAAGATCTCGGTAGCAATGCCATTACCGTACTGGGTAATCATGATCTACATCTACTCGCCGTGAGTGAGAATTTATCCACCTATCGAAGCAAGAATGACACACTGGATGATATCCTCTGTGCCGAGGACCGCGATGAATTATTAACCTGGTTGCGACATCAGCCACTACTGCATCATGACGCCAATCTGAATATGACCATGATACATGCCGGTATCGCACCACAGTGGAATTTGACGACCGCAATCAAACTGGCAAAAGAAGTCGAGCACGTCTTACAGGCAGAAAATTATCGCGACTTTCTCACTCACATGTATGGTGACCTGCCTGATAGCTGGCACGATGAGTTACAGGGACATGATCGTATCCGCTGTATCGTCAATAGTTTTACCCGTTTACGATACTGTACCGCTGATGGGAAATATGCGCTGAGCCCCAAAGGAGCAATAGGTACCCAACCATCAGGAACTTACCCATGGTTTCAGCTTAAACAACGCCGAACCCAGCAGGATACGATTATTTTTGGGCACTGGTCGACGCTGGGCTTGTATACAGATGATAATGTTATTTCACTGGATACAGGTTGCCTGTGGGGTGGTAAACTGAGCGCGATAAAACTGGAAGACCGTTCACTATTTCAACTCGATTGCCAGCCATCCCTGCAACCACACAGCGGTTAAATAACTCGTGAAAACAGAACTGCATTTACCGATCACAAATACCGACATTGATGCTACCAGCCTGCTCGCTGAAAAGACCGGCCTATCCAAACAAAAGATTAAGCAAGCGATGCAGAAAGGCGCAGTCTGGCTAACACGCGACCAACATACCCAGCGCCTGCGCCGTTTTAGCAAAGCATTAAAGGCTGGCGATGAGGTACATCTCTATTACGATGAGACCGTCCTTGCTGAACAGCCAGCCACTCCAGAGCTCATATCTGACGAAGATGATTTCAGCATCTGGTATAAACCTTATGGCATGCTGTCTCAGGGTTCCAAATGGGGTGACCACTGCACAATACATCGCTGGGTGGAACAGCACCACACACCACAGAAGCCGGCATTTATTGTTCATCGACTGGATCGGGCTGCCACCGGCTTAATGATCATTGCGCATAAAAAACACACCGCAGCTAAACTCGCAGAGCTATTTCAGCAACATCAAATCGATAAGCGTTATCGCGTGATTGTACATGGTCAGTTCACCGCCCCG
Source organism: Gammaproteobacteria bacterium (assembly GCA_014762485.1). GTDB lineage: Bacteria > Pseudomonadota > Gammaproteobacteria > Thiohalospirales > Thiohalospiraceae > JABURT01. The sequence continues at coordinate 1,569 of JABURU010000086.1, forward strand.
GCCGAAGGCATCACATTTGATACCACTATGGATGGAAAATCCGCTATCAGCAATGCCAGCTTAATTGAGTATGATGAGAAGACCGATCGTAGCCTGCTAGAGGTACAGATTGAAACCGGGCGTAAGCACCAAATCCGCCGCCACCTTGTAGAAGCGGGATTTCCAGTGGTCGGAGACCGTCTTTATGGTTCAGGCGATGATCCGGAAGATTTGCAACTCAGCGCATTTAGCCTGATCTTTGCGCCCCCAGGCCGCAATGAGGTCAAAACCTACCGTTTAAGCAGCGATAAACTGCCAACGCTTTAGCCTGCAGCCATATTCAGCACTGAATTTGACACAAAGCTCATACCGACCCATAATTCGAAACATGTCGAACTATCAAACAAATATTCAATGTCAGGCAGATCGCTTTAAGGCCTTAAGCAACCCACATCGCCTGGCGCTATATCAACGCCTGTGTACATGTTGCACGCCCAGCACAGCGTGTACACCGGATGAAGCAACTCGGTTCTGTGTAGGCGATTTAGGTGAAGGGCTCGATATTGCCCCATCCACTCTCTCACACCATTTAAAAGAGCTGCACCGAGCCGGCCTGATAGCGATGCAGCGCAACGGTAAAAACGTCGAGTGCTGGGTTGAGACGGATACACTACAAGAGATGATTGGTTTCTTTCATACCAATCTGACCATTAAGGATTAAATCATGACTGATAACTGTTGTTCACAACCATCCAATTCTGATGCGACGTCATCCTGTTGTGGCCCATCGGTGGAAAATACCCATCAACAACACGATGAACATCGTCAGCAGGTACGAGATGTCTACTCCAAAGTAGCCCAAAGCAATAATGAGGGCGCATGCTGTGGCATAGAGAGCAGCTGCTGTGGTGTCTCCGACGATGACTCAATTAATACCCTGATCTCTACCCGTCTCGGCTATTCCCAGGCCGATTTAGACTATGTACCAGCAGGTGCGGATATGGGACTGGGTTGCGGCAATCCGAAAGCCATTGCAGCCTTACAGCCTGGCGAGGTAGTCGTCGATCTGGGCTCAGGTGGCGGATTTGACTGTTTCCTGGCTTCCAGCGAAGTCACCGACTCCGGTCACGTCATTGGCATAGACATGACACCAGACATGATCAGCAAGGCTCGAAATAATGCCCAGAAAGGCAACTTTACCAATGTGGAGTTCCGCCTGGGTGAAATAGAAAATCTACCGGTGGCCGATAATACCGCCAACGTCATCATCTCCAACTGTGTGATCAACCTTTCTCCAGACAAGGAGCGTGTATTTAAAGAGGCTTTTCGTATTTTACAACCCGGTGGCCGTCTGGCCATATCCGATGTCGTCGCCACCATCGAGCTACCAGCAGAAATGCGTAATGATCCGCTATTAATTGCTGGATGTATGGGGAATGCCTCTTTAATCAGTAAGTTAG
>JABURU010000193.1 GCA_014762485.1 Gammaproteobacteria bacterium
CCTCGATGAAGGAGCACCAGAAATATTTCCATGTTGTCGATAACCATGGAAAGTTGATACCACACTTCATCACCATTAGTAACATCGACTCCACTGACATCGACAAGGTTCGAGAAGGTAACGAGCGTGTGATTCGCCCACGCCTGTCGGATGCCGAGTTCTTCTGGAACCAGGATCGTAAAAAGAAGCTGTCTGATCACATCGAATCATTGGACAAGGTCGTGTTCCAGAAGCAGCTGGGCAGTATGGCAGACAAGACCCAGCGGGTGGCCAAACTGGCAGGAGTGATTGCTCACTCACTAGGAGCTAATCAGCAACATGCTGAACGCGCTGGACAGCTGTCGCGCTGTGACCTGATGAGCGAGATGGTTTACGAGTTCCCCGAACTGCAGGGCATTATGGGGCGTTATTATGCCGCACATGATGGTGAACCGGGCGACATTCCTGCCGCGCTGGATGAGATGTACATGCCTCGTTTTGCCGGTGATGAGCTACCCACCACAATAACCGGTCAGGCACTGGCGCTGGCTGAACGTATCGACACCCTCACGGGCATCTTTGGTATAGGTCAGCCCCCTACTGGTAGCAAAGATCCCTTTGCCTTGCGCCGCGCCGCCCTTGGTGTGGTGCGCATCATGATCGAACAAGGGCTGGATCTGGATCTACATGAGCTGATTGCTCAGGCTGTAGAGTCTCTGGGTGATCGACTGAGTGAAAAAGAAACCGCTACACAGGTATTTGATTTCATCATCGAGCGTACCCGTGCCTACTACCAGGATCAGGGGATCGCCCATGATATCTTTGATGCGGTGGTTGAGATGCGCCCAACCAGACCGCTGGATCTGCATCAGCGTATAGAGGCAGTAAGCGAGTTTCGTAAACTGGCCGAGGCTGAATCACTGGCCGCGGCCAACAAACGTATCTCCAACATCCTGAAAAAGGTCGATGGTAGTATCCCCGATACGGTTGATGAAGCCTTACTGGTAGAGGCTCAGGAAAAGGCCCTGGCATCGACGATAAGTGAGATGAGCGATCAGGTAACACCGCTATTCACTCAACGCCAATACACAGAGGCATTGAAGAGCCTGGCGGCACTGCGTGAGCCGGTGGATGCCTTCTTTGATCACGTAATGGTCATGGCCGATGACGAGGCACTGAAGAATAACCGCCTGTCATTGTTAAACCGTTTGCGTAACCTGTTCCTTCAGGTTGCGGATCTTTCACGCCTACAATAGCGAGTACTTACACACATGAGTAATCCATCTGCAGGCTACATACGCTCTACAATTTTTAGTATCGGCTTTCTGGGTGTGTTGATGTTTATCGCCACCCCCCTGATCTTTCTAATGCTGCTGCTACGCTTCTCTTACCAGTCCAGATATCGGGTAATGGCATACTGGGCCACATTCTGTATCTGGTGGCTGCGGATCACCTGTAATATTCGTTATGAAATACAGGGTAGAGAGAATATTCCCGATGAGCCCGTCATTGCATTTGCCAAGCACCAATCCACCTGGGAAACCTTATTCCTGCCACTACTAACCCGTCGGCATCAGGCCTGGGTATTGAAGCAGGAGTTGATGCGTATACCGTTCTTTGGCTGGTCTATGGCTGCGGTGGGTCCCATTCCGATTATTCGTGGTTCAGGACGCAAGGCATTAAAGCTCATAGTTGAGGCAGGGAAAAAATACCTCTCACATGGTTCATGGGTTGTTATATTTCCCGAAGGCACCCGTGTAGCACCGGGAGAAAAGAAGCCTTTCGCCATAGGTGGTGCCATGCTGGCCTCCAAGGTAGAGGGATATAAGGTACTTCCCATAGCACACAATGCCGGCACATGTTGGCCACGCCGGGGCTTTGTAAAATTCAGTGGCACCATCAATGTGATCATAGGTGAGCCCTTGGATGTCAGTGGCATGAGTGCCAACCAGATTAATCAAACCCTGGAAGCATGGATGGATAACGCCATGGCTTCCATTGAACATAAATGATAATCAACACTTCATAACGATGAGCAAACAAACAAAACAAAATGTCATAGTTGGATTTATTCGCGCCTCTCTATACTTTATAGGTGCCATGGTGACCGTGCTAATCTTTGGCCTAATAGCCATCTTGCTGGCGCTTTTGTTTGTACCCTTTAAGACACGCTTTTTAATCGTTAGCTACTGGGCAAAGTTTGCCATATGGTGGCTAAAGGTGACCTGTGGTATTCACTACGAGGTACATGGTGAGGAAAACATTCCTGCCGAGGCCTCCATCATCTATGTTAAACATGAGTCCACCTGGGAAACCTTTTTTATGCAAAAACTCTTCCCTCCTCACTCATGGATAATGAAGCGTGAACTCTTCCTGGTTCCGGTCTTTGGCTGGGGACTTGCCAGCCTTAATCCGATTGCCATTAATCGCAGCAATGGCCGTAAAGCCGTCCAGCAAATCATTTCGGGTGGTAAAAAGCGCCTTAATAACGATCAGTGGGTTATGGTATTCCCCGAAGGGACACGGGTACCCAATGGCAAGATGAAAAAGTTTGGTATGGGTGGCGCGCTACTGGCCGAGAAGTCGGAACGTGCGATCGTACCTGTTGCTCACAACGCCGGGAAATACTGGCCACGTGGTAGCTTCATTAAAACCCCAGGCACCATCCAGGTGATCGTCGGCAAACCCATCGAATCCAAAGGCAAAAGCGCGGCAGAAATTAACGCCGAGGCTGAGGCCTGGATGCATCAGGCGATGACCGATATTAATGGATTTGAGCCAGAGCATCTTACCCGTAAGCGACCTAGATAACCTTTTCATAATACGGTTGTTGCTACTTTTCTAATATTCTTATTTGTGCAATAATCCGCATCTTTTTGCCCCTTGTGACTTTTTGGGCTTATAGAAAATTGTCTGGTCTGGCTGCAGCTAACAGCGCGGCGGAATCATTATCAGGCACCCAGTTTTATTAAAATTTTGCAGGAATAAATAATGGAATACGGCATTAGTCTGAAACAATACCTGAA
>JABURU010000159.1 GCA_014762485.1 Gammaproteobacteria bacterium
GCATCCATGCCTGACTTGTTAAAGTCATGGAATTGATAGTCGACACCATGCTCATCTAGCCACTTACGGGCTTTCTTCATCGTGTCACAGTTGGGGATGCCGTAGAGTGTCGTCATTTAGATATCACGCAGCAGTTCGTTGATGCCGACCTTGGAACGGGTTTTCTCATCGACCTTCTTGACGATAACGGCACAGTAAAGGCTGTGTGAACCATCTTTAGCCGGCAGGTTACCAGATACCACTACCGAGCCGGCAGGGATGCGGCCATAGGAGATTTCACCGGTTTCACGATCCAGGATCTTGGTCGATTGACCGATGTAAACGCCCATCGAAATAACCGAGCCTTCTTCAACGATAACGCCTTCTACTACCTCGGAACGGGCCCCGATGAAGCAGTTATCTTCAATGATGGTTGGTGCGGCCTGCAGGGGTTCTAGAACACCACCGATGCCAACGCCACCAGACAGGTGTACATTTTTACCAATCTGGGCACAGGAACCAACGGTGGCCCAGGTGTCGACCATGGTGCCAGAGTCTACGTAAGCACCAATGTTGACATAAGATGGCATCAGCACCGTGCTAGGGGCTATGTAGCAACCCTTGCGCACGGTGGCAGGAGGCACAACACGCACGCCACTTTCTGCAAAGTCGCGGGTGTTGTAGTCGGCGTACTTGGCATCCACCTTGTCGTAATAATTGGTGAAGCCGCCCTTCATAAAGAAGTTGTCTTTAATACGGAAAGAGAGCAGTACCGCTTTTTTCACCCACTCATTGACTACCCAGCTACCAGTGCTTTTGTCGGCCACACGCAGCGCGCCGCTATCCAGCTGGGCAATAACTTGTTCTACCGCTTCCTTGATGTGGGTGTCCACGTTGCGAGGGGTGATCTCGGCGCGGTTCTCAAAGGCTTCTTCTATGATTTGTTGCAAATCGCTCATCAGTGTCTCCGGGTACTTGCTTTCTATTGCAGTAACGTAAAGGGTGTATTCTACAGGTTTTTGATCAATTCTTTTATTCGATTGGCCGCTTCTATGCATTCTTCCAGCGAGGCCACCAGTGCCATGCGTACGCGGTGCTTTCCGGGGTTGCCTCTATTCGTCTCACGAGACAGATATTGTCCGGGTAACACGGTCACGTTCTGTTCAGCAAACAAGCGCTGAGTGAACTCCGTATCATCTATCGGCGTGTTGAGCCAAATATAAAAGCCGGCATCTGGGCGAGTTACCTCGATAACCTCACCGAGAATGTCCAGAACCGCATCAAACTTTTCACGGTATAGCTCGCGATTCTTCTCTACATGCTTTTCGTCATCCCAGGCCTTGATACTGGCAGACTGGGTGGCCGGCGGCATCGCACAACCATGATAGGTGCGATAGAGGAGGAATTTCTTCATTATTTCGGCATCACCGGCGACAAAACCGGAGCGCAGGCCGGGCAGGTTAGAGCGCTTGGAAAGACTATGGAAGACGACGCAATTTTTGTAATCGGTACGTCCCATCTCGGCGGCGGCCTGTAATAAGCCCACCGGTGGCTGTGCCTCATCAAAATAGATCTCGGAGTAACACTCATCCGAGGCAATGACAAAGTTATACTTATCAGATTGGTGAATCAGGTACTGCAGGGTTTTCTGATCCAGCACCTTGCCGTTAGGGTTTCCGGGGCTGCAGATATACAGTAGCTGGCAACGTTGCCACTCTTCCTCGCTAATCTGTTCAAAGTCCGGAGCCATTCCGCTTTCGGCTGTGGTATTGAGATACAAGGGCTCGGCGCCGGCCAGTATCGCGGCCCCTTCATAGATTTGATAGAAGGGATTGGGCATCATCACCAACGGCTGGTGTTTACGATCGATTACGGCCTGGGCAAAAGCAAACAGGGCTTCGCGGGTACCGGTGACCGGCAGGATGTGCTGCTCCGCATCAATGCTGTCTCCAGGTAATTGAAAGCGGCGAGTCAGCCAGTTGGCGATCGATTCCCGCAATTCAACGCGCCCCTTGGTAAGCGGATAGTTCGCCAGGGTGTGTAAGTGGCTAATAACCTCTTCAGCTACAAAATGTGGTGAGGCGTGCTTGGGCTCACCGATAGATAGTGCGATATGCGCTTTATCTTGCGGTGGCGTCACGGCGGCCTTCAAGGCATTGAGCTTTTCAAACGGATATGGGTGTAATAGGTCTAGTTCCGGGTTCATGCCACTATCTTATTGTCTGATGTTACGGTTAGACTTTGGAATTAATACAAATTGAAGGCGCAAAGTATAGTGTATCCTGGGTTGTCGACCAAATCTGATCTGTTTCCAGTCGTATCATTACTGCTCAGTGCCACATTGTGGGGGATATTATGGTATCCGCTGCGCCGCCTGGAAGAGAGCGGCATCAGCGGCCTTTGGGCTTCTCTCATCATTTATGGCTCCCTGATTCCGCTGGGATTATGGTTAAGCCGTCATAGCTGGCGACAGATAAGCCGCTACTGGAGACATTGGCTGCTCATCGCCCTGGCCAGTGGCTGGTGTAATGTAGCATTTGTCTTGGCGGTGCTTGATGGCACCGTGGTGCGAGTGTTACTGCTTTTTTATCTTTCGCCCGTATGGGCCATCTTCTTTGCCTGGTTGGCCATAGGTGAGCGTGCCGATAGACAGTCCCTGTTTACCGTCGCGATGGCCATGAGTGGGGCACTGTTTATGCTCTGGGACAGTAATATCGGCTGGCCATGGCCACGAGAGCTGAGTGACTGGCTGGCTTTGTCATCGGGACTGGCGTTTGCCATCGCCAATGTATTGATCAGGGCGACCTCGGGGATGTCGTTAACGATGAAAATGTCCGCAAACTGGCTGGGGGTAGTCACGGTCGCTCTTTCCGGGGTTTTCATCTTCTCTGATCCTGTACCAATGGTATCGCCTACGGTTTGGCTGGTGGCGCTGTCGATGGGAGCGTTGATGCTGGTGATGACGATTACCGTACAATATGGTGTCACGCATCTACCCATATATAAATCATCGATAGTATTG
>JABURU010000306.1 GCA_014762485.1 Gammaproteobacteria bacterium
GAGCTGATCTTTACCATCTCGGCCGCCATCCTTGCCTCGTTGCTGGTGGCGATCACCCTGGTGCCATCATTGAGTGCCCGGGTACGAGATACCCATGTTGCAGGATTCAGACGCTACATAGATAAAGGTATTGTCTATTTACAGGGATGGGTGACGAATATCCTGCAGCGTGTACTGGATACGCCTCGCTGGTCACTTTCGATTTTACTAATGGCCTTACTCTTATTAATGTTCACAGTGCCTTATTTCTTTACTGCCAAGCAGGTATTTCTGCCGAAGATGGATGAGGGGCAGATACGGGTCAGTGTGATATCCGACCCTGGTATGGCACTGGATGACATGGATAAGGCGATCCATAAAATTGAGGCGATGTTACGTAAGGATAAACAGGTGCAGGGGGTATTTAGCCTCGTGGGCGGACGCATCTTTGGCCGCTCAGAATACCTGTCGAGTAACTACAGTTCGCTATATATACAACTGCTACCGGCCAGTCAGCGTGAATTGGATATAGAACAATGGATAGCGCGAACCAATAAAAAGATTCGTCAGCTGCAACTAACAGGCGTCAAGGTGCGTATGCGTAATTCCGGCATACGTGGCGTTAGAACTAGCCGCGGCAGTGATGATGTCAGCATACGTATACAGGGGCCGGAACTAGCCGTCTTACGAGAAATAGCCGAGCAGGTGGCTGAGCGTTTACGTGACGTCTCTGGCTTACGTAACATCGAACATAGTGCGGAAGAGTTAAAGAGTGAGCTGGCCATTCATGTCGACCGTGAACGTATTGCACGGCTGGGTCTGTCTCTGGATGATGTGGGTAAAGTGATACGCATTGCCCTTGAAGGTCAAACCATATCAGATTTTCTTGAAAATGATCGTAGCTACAATATTCGAATGCGTTTGACCCCGGGCGAAATCAGTAACTTCACCAGGCTGAATTCACTTATTGTCACCGTGAAGGATAAGCAGCCGATCTATCTTGCCGATATAGCGCAAATAAAAGTCGATGCTGCACCGTCAGAAATACTACGCGAAAACCAAATGCGCATCATCGAGGTCAGTGCTTCCATGTCAGCCGATATAGGTCTGGAGAAGATTGAACAGGTGATGACACAAATCAAACAGCAGCTCGAATTACCCAGTGGTTACTCTATTTATGACAGCGGTATGCTGGCAGAGATGAAGGCCGGACAAAGTGGTCTGTTGCAATTATTGTTACTGGCGCTGTTTCTGGTATTGGTTGTGATGGCGGTGCAATATGAGTCATTGCGTAATCCCTTTATCATCCTGGCGGGCGTACCATTTGCCCTGACCGGAGTCGGATTGGTGTTATGGGCCTTCTCCATACCGGTCTCTATGCCGGTATGGTTGGGCTTGATCATGCTCACCGGCATCGTGGTGAATAATGCCATCGTATTATTAGAATATGTTGATATGGTGCGCCATGAGGTGAACTCTATCAAAGCGGCACTGCTGGAAGCGGTACGCCTACGCCTACGCCCCATCTTGATGACTACCCTGACCACCATTGTCGGCATGATGCCGCTGGTACTGGCCTTTGGTGATGGCGCGGAAATGCTGCGGCCATTGGCCATTACCATAGTTGCTGGCCTAAGTTATTCATTACTGGTAAGTTTATTCCTGATTCCACTACTCTACCATTATGCGTATAAGAGCTGGAAGGCATAGGAAAGTAGTCTAGAAAGTAGGTGAATGTCATGGGTTCTGATTTTGACTCTTTGCTGGCGCAACTGGGTGAAAACTATTTCAATGAGTTGCCTGAAAAAATTGATGAGATGGAGTCATACATCCTGCAGCTGATACAGGGGTATGATCAAACCGCATTTGAAACCGTTTTTCGTCTGGTTCATAGCATGAAAGGTTCTGCGGGAACCTATGGCTACGATATTTTAACGACCATATGCCATAATCTGGAAGATCACTTCAGCAACAGTCAAAATGATGGTGAGGTGACAAAAGAAAGCGCAGAGCTGTGGTTAAAGTATGTAGACCTGTTACGTCGTACTTACGATGTGATTGCCAGTGGTAGTAATGACTTTTTGTTTGTCACGGAAGAACTGGATGCCTTACGGCGTACCGTATTTGCGCATGCGTATCGTGGCTTAATTGTGGTTGAGTCCGATCTTGATGAGATGATGATCCAGCAGACATTCAGTGATTACCCGGTGGCCTTGTCTGTCCTGCACAATGGCATGGAAGCTCTGGAACGTTTGCTGACGGATAAGTTTGATTTTGTTATTGCCTCAAACCAGCTACCCCGACTAAATGGTATTGCCGTTTTGTCAGCGATCAAACAAACACCGACCATGAATAAACACCTGAAAACCGTTTTGATTACCAGTAAAACACCCACAGGGAATAAACGAAGCGGCGATCCTGACTATGTGATTTCCCGTAATGAGGATTTTGCCCACTCCTTAAACAAGGTAGCCAGGGCTCTGGTCAGTTAGGCCTCTCTATATTATTTTGCAGGCAAAAAAACACCGGCCTATAGCCGGTGCTGGACGCCCTGCACAGGATGTCTCTTAATCGCTGGCACCTGCATCAATAAGTTCGGCATGTTGTTTTTTGTGCTCGGCGATACCCTTTATCAGGGCCACAGCGATCGATGCAGCACCAACCACCAGAGCCAGAATCAGAGTAGTAAAGCTGACGCTATTCAGGGTGCTGGTCAGACCGGCAGAAAGAGGCTGTATCCAGCCCATCTGATCCAGGTAGACAGGTAGCTTGATCAGACGGCTAACGAGTACGATCAGCATGATGGAACCCATTACATACTTCACGACATACTCTTTTACATAGGTCGTACCAATGGCACCGATCTGTACACCGAACAGGGAGCCTGCGAGGATGATCATCGCCAGACGGATATCGACGAAGCAATCAAAGACGTCCAGCATGGAACCGCACATACCCATAACAAAGGACACGACCAGCTCGGTAACGGTAGCCATTACAGAAGGGGCACC
>JABURU010000112.1 GCA_014762485.1 Gammaproteobacteria bacterium
GGGCATGGCATTGTGCGTGAATACCAGTTTTTACAGCCTACGACGGTAACCCTGTTGACCGAACGTCGCCATCATCGACCATGGGGAGCGTTTGGCGCTGAGGGAGGCAAGAGTGGCTGCAATGAGCTGAACGGCCAGCCACTGGGCGCGAAGCAGACCCTGCAGGCGCTGCCGGGTGATGTGTTGACGATTGCCACACCCGGAGGTGGTGGCTGGGGCAGGACATGAGGCTATGCTGTTATTTCATTGTCACTCCCGTAGAATGACGCATCAATCTTAAAGGGCATTGATAGATAACCATGTGTGGAATTTGTGGTGAACTGAATTTTTCCGGTACGGCTGACCAAGCGGCGGTTAGTCGTATGTTGCCGAAGCTGGAACGACGCGGACCGGATGCGGAGGGACTGTGGAGCCATCAGCAGGTGTCACTGGGGCACCGTCGACTGGCGATCATTGACCTGTCAGACAAAGCCAACCAGCCGATGGTGGATCATGAGCTGGGCTTGACCATCGTCTTTAACGGCGCCATTTACAACTATCCTGAGTTGCGCCAGCAGCTGAAAGAGGAAGGGTATAACTTCTTCACCAACGGTGATACCGAGGTCATTCTTAAGGCCTTCCACAAGTGGGGTGAGCGATGCCCTGAATACTTGCATGGGATGTTTGCCTTCGCCATCTGGGATCACCGGCGTGAAAGTCTGTTTGTTGCCCGTGATCGCATGGGTATCAAGCCACTCTACTTCTCAAAAGATCTGGCACGTTTCCGCTTTGCCTCTAATATGCAGGCCCTGTTGGCTTCGGGTGGCATCGATACCAGTGTCGATTCGTTTGCTCTGCACAATATATTCAGCCTGCACGCGGTGGTACCTGCTCCGCGTACGGTGATCAATGGCATTCGCAAGCTAGAGCCTGGAACCTCGATGACGTTGAGTAAGGGGGGGGAAACAAGCCATCGGCGCTACTGGTCCCTGCGTGCCGAACGTCCCGCAACACCGATGAGTGAAGGGGAGTGGACCGAGGCAATACACGATGCCCTGCGCGAGGCGGTACGCAAACGCCTGGATGTGGCGGATGTGCCGGTCGGTGTCTTGCTCTCCGGTGGTCTGGATTCTAGCCTGTTGGTAGCCCTGTTAGCGGAGGCCGGGGTAAAGGATCTGCGTACATTCTCAATAGGTTTTGAAGATCAGCCGGAAGAAAAGGGCAGTGAGTTCGAGTTTTCCGATCAGGTGGTAGCGCGCTACCAGACCCAGCACCATAAGTACCACATCCCCAATGACCAGGTGCTAAAACGCCTGCCCGAGGCGATAAACTACATGTCCGAGCCGATGTTTGGCCAGGATGCGGTGGCGTTTTACCTGTTATCTGAGCAGGTTTCGCAGCAGATCAAGGTGGTGCAGAGTGGTCAGGGGGCCGACGAGGTCTTTGGCGGCTATTTCTGGTATCCACAGATAGCCGAAGATGAAAACGGTTCTGATGTAGAGCGCCTGGCACGTCACTACTTTGACCGTGATCATGCGGAGTATCTGCGCATGGTGACTTCGCCCTATCAGGGAGAGGATTACACCTCTCAATTGATGGGGGAGTTATTGGCCCAGCCCCACGCCGATACGATCACCGATCGCATCCTGCGACTGGATACCACGACCCTGATCGTCGACGACCCGGTCAAACGGGTAGATAACATGACCATGGCCTGGGGGCTGGAAGCACGCGTACCATTCCTGGACCATCACCTGGTGGAGCTCGCTGCCCAAATGCCCCCCGAGCTAAAGCTGGGCAACCATGCTGGTGGTGAAGGTAGCAAGCATATCCTGAAGAAGGTTGCCCGTGGCCTGGTGCCGGATGCAGTGATTGACCGGCCCAAGGGCTACTTCCCGATGCCGGCGTTGAAGTATGTACGCGGTGAGTTTCTCGACTTTATGACCGATATCCTCGATAGCCAGGCGGCACGGGAACGCGGCCTGATTAACCGGGCCTATATCGATAATATCCTGAAGAATCCGCAGGCAGATGAACATTTTACTCGCATCAAGGGTTGTAAATTGTGGCACCTGGCCTTATTAGAGTTATGGATGCAAACTCATATTGATAAGCTATAAACCCGATATTTTTAGGGATAAATATCCTAGTGATTTACTTGAGTATTTGTCGGTAGGCGGTATCATAGAAGCATGTTAATAGGTCGTATATGGCCAAGTTGAATTTGAGGTAGTTTAGAATGGACGTTTTGGATCGTATCCAGCAGCAAGTCGATAGTCATCCCGTTGTACTTTACATGAAGGGTACGCCGCAATTTCCTTCCTGTGGTTTCTCCTCGCGCACCGCCCAGGCCCTGGGTCAGACTGGTGTTGAGTTTGCCTATGTAAATGTTTTGGAAGATCCTGAAATCTTTGAAAACCTGCCGCGCTTTGCCGACTGGCCTACCTTCCCTCAGCTGTATATCAATAGCGAGCTGGTAGGTGGTTGCGATATCACTCTGGAGTTATTCCAGAATGGTGAGCTGAAAAAGATGGTTGATGAGGCGATGGCCGGAAAGGAACAGGCGGCGGAATAAAGCGACTGAAGCCGTGTTAAGAAAGGGCACCATGGTGCCCTTTTTTCTTGCCTAAAATATATATTAACATGTTGAGCTTGCCCTATGGTCGCCGCATGGGCTGCAACACGTTTTCGAGATAGTGGTAGGCTAATCGAACTCGCTGATATTAAGCAGGTTGGCCGTGAACTCGGGATTCAACTCATCCCAGCGGTTGATGATGGTGCAAAATAATTCTGCGGTTCCTTCGGCATCGTATTTGGCCGAGTGAGCAGATTTTTCATCCCATTTCATGCCCGCCGCCTGTGCAATCTTGGCCAATACCGTTTGACCGTATGCCAGGCCTCCCAGGGTTACCGTGTCGAAACTGGAAAAAGGATGAAAGGGATTGCGCCTGATCTTGCAGCGCTCTACTTCGGCATTGAGGGTCTCCTCAATGCCGCACTAGACCCCT
>JABURU010000293.1 GCA_014762485.1 Gammaproteobacteria bacterium
CCCCCCCCCAGATGATGGCGTAGAAGTTATCGGCATCGTGGCTGTTATAGTACTCACGGGCGATGTTCACCGCTTCCGAGTAATTCTCACTCATTGTTGTTATTTACTCCTCGTAACAATCTTCACAGTAGGCCTTTTCGGCCACATGGATAAAGAAATCAGGCTCGTTGGCCTTATAGGTTTCCTGGAAATCACCAAAGGTATTAATGGTCTGAAAGCCTACCTCGTGCATCAGGCGGCGAGTGTAATTCCGACGTAGCGGAAACATATTCAGGTGATAGTCAGAACCATCGGGGAACGAGTATTTAAAACGTGCCAGACCATCATCCACATGCTCCGGTTCGGCAGTTATCTCGTCACCACAATAGTAATACTTATGTTTGCTGGAAAAACCCTCGTCCATAATGGAGTCGTAGTTTCTCTGATCCAGAATCAGGATACCGTCGTGATTAAGGGTGGCATAAAATTCCGCCAGGGCCTTGCGTCGATCATGTTCGGTGAACAGGTGCGTAAATGAGTTACCCAGACAGATAACGGCATCGAACTGCTCGTGAACGGTTTTATTCAACCAGCGCCAGTCGGCCTGTATCGTACGCAGAATATGGCCACGCTTTCTGCCATTCTCGAAGGCCTTGGCCAGCATCATAGGACTGCCGTCGGCACTCACCACCTCAAAACCCGCGGATAATAGGCGTACAGAGTGAAAGCCTGTGCCGGTTGCCACATCAAGAACTCGCTTTACACCCCGCTCGCGCAATTGCTCGATAAAGAAGTCGCCCTCACTTTCCCAGCGACGCTCCCAGTCGATAAGCTCATCCCACTTTTCTACAAAGCTTTTTACATATTCATCTTGATAGTGATTGGTATCTCTGACGCGTATAGGATCTTCGCCAAAGGACTGCTTCTTCTTTGTCTCAAACATATGAAGCCTTTTTCCGGTTTACTGACCGGGATTCAGTGGTTTCCTCAGGGCAGCATCGACATTCGATGCATACACGTATCCACCAATAAGCAATTTAATTTTAAACGACCGTCGAGATAGGCTCGACAAAGACAGGTATTCAGCGACGTGAAGTGACCTGATTAACAATGTTTCAAGCGCAAGAAGTGCTTTGCACGCGACAGAAACAAGAATAGATAGCTGCAAATCCTAAACAGCTAAATTTGACATCCCCTGTACAGTACAGGCGATCTAAAATTCGCAATAAGGCCACATAGCCAAGCCTAATGCTAAGACTCCTGCGACAAGCGCATTAAAGCCACCAATCCAATCTAAAAGACCTGCCAGTAAAATTCAAGCCCTCCATTTTTCTCAGCGAAAGGCTAGTACGGCTAACTAGCGATAAAACACATATATAAACGGGTTTTCAACCTTAACTGCAGCGAACCCGTATACAACTGTGCATATAATGCTATTTGAATAAATCAGAAAAATATGTCGGTAGATTACAGGTGAAGAGACTTTCGGGACCTACCAACTCATAGGATCTCCTTCGGAGTTTCATTATGAATTGCCGGAACAGGGCGTAGGAATTTATACCCTTGGATACACATAGTAAAGCCTGTTAGGGTCTCTAAATGTTAGGAAGTATTTAATGACCGTTTGTTTTCAAAACAGGACAGCAAAGCTGCTGCGTTGCGGTGAGCCTCGTCGTGGCGAATCAAACTATGAAAGGGATTTTACAGTAAAGTTCCACAGGGGAATTCTAGGTAAAAAAAGGGCCGGTGGGGTACCGGCCCAAAGCTCTCTAATCAACTAGAGGAGGAGGAAAATTGTATCCTAATTTACTTAGGCAGCCAGACCACACTTCATGTTGCCTGGAACAGACTCTTTGATACGCTTCGGCATATCCAGCTTCAGACCATCCATCAGGGCAACGAAGTCATCCTTAGGCTTGTTATTGCCCAGGCGAGGATTGTTGGCCTTCTCTTCACCGATGGTAGACATGGTCAGACCGTTATAATCGTGGCCTGGGTATACCTTGTAGCTATCAGGGTTGTTGAACAGCTTGCCCTGGATAGAGTCGAATAACTGGGCTGCATCACCGGCCTGGAAGTCAGTACGACCACAACCACCGATCAACAGGGTATCACCTGTGAACAGCATGTCTTCTACCTGGTAGCTAGTACAGGTATTGGTGTGACCTGGGGTGTACAGGGCTTTGATCTCAATCTCACCCACTTTCAGTACATCACCATCGTTAATCAGTACATCAGCACACTCGGCTTCAGAGGCCGCGTGTACCACTACCTGGGTAGTAGGCAGTAACTGACGCAGAGAACCAGCACCGGTTACGTGATCAGCATGAACATGAGTTTCAATCGCGTACTTCAGGGTCAGACCCAGGTCCTCAATCACCTTAACGTCACGATCAAGTTGCTCACGTACAGAATCGATCAGTGCCGCTTCTTTGGTGTTCTCATCAGCGATCAGGTAGGTGTAAGTGCTAGTGTCTTTATCAAACAGTTGACGGAAGATCATGTTTATAACTCCAAAATTCTTTTTACAAAAAGTGTTAATGTGGTATGTCAGTTACGAACAAGTGAAGTAGTTGTTTACACCACCGAGGTCACGCACATTGGCAAAACCAGCACTCTTTAACATGCTGGCCGCCATCGCACTACGACCACCGCTGGCACAGTAAACAATCACAGGCTGCTCGGGATTCAGGTTCCCCATGTATCCACCCAATACCTGTACTGGGATGTTCATCGCACCTGGGGCTGCGCCCATCGCGTGCTCACTTGGACTACGTACATCAACCAGCTGTGCTCCCTGGCTTACTAATTGACGCGCTTCTGGACATGAAATTTGCATCGTTAAATACCTCATCACTTCATGTGCATATACACACAACCGGTTTTAAAAAAACCGCGCCACTTATGTGTATATGCACAGCTTGTGTCGAAAAATTGGCCATGGAGTCAGACCCCATGGCCAGCGTGTGAGAGATAGTGTATTAGTATTTTCTATTACAGTCAAG
>JABURU010000123.1 GCA_014762485.1 Gammaproteobacteria bacterium
GTACGAGATTATTTGTGGCGAAAGCTGATGCGGCCCTTGGTTAGGTCGTAGGGAGACATTTCGACCTTTACCTTGTCGCCGGTGACGACTCGAATACGAAAACGTCGCATTTTTCCTGATGTATAGGCAAGGATGGTGACGCCATTTTCCAACTCCACGCGATAACGATCGTTGGTCATGCTTTCTGTGACGGTGCCTTCAAACTCAATGAGTTCTTCTTTGGCCATAAGTATACTCCTGGGCGTAGGATTGCGCTGTATGTCTGCTTAATGAGTAAGCTTCTAAGAATGTTCGCTAGCAGAATTGAGCCAGGTTAAGGATGCACTATTAAGTGCTGTAGACAGGTCTAACAAGACTAAGAAAAGAGCTACTAATGGTACGAACGATGTATTTCCCCATCATACACGATATTGATGACAACTTCATGTGATCCTTCCCTAATGGCGGTGATGTTGATGGTTTACCGGGTAAATACAGAGCATTTCTTTAGCCGCTGATTTGTTATAGTCTCAGCAGTAGAAGCAGGGCAACATTATTACTATAGTGCCTGCATGAATTAAGGGATGGAGTATGTCAGAAGCGATTGCGCAGCAGTGGCTGGAGTCCTCGGCCAGCACGGCCAATAATAAACAATTTGAAGCCCATATGGATTTGATCTCGAAAAAGGTGTCCGTCACCGGTATCGAGGGTTTTGATAATATCGACTACGATGCCTGGCACCGGGTGTGTGAGAAAGAGTTTGCTACCGGTGTGTTAAAAGGTGTGCGCTATGATGGACTGAAGATGCTCTCTTCGAGCGAGACGCAGGTGCAGTTTAAGACCTATGAGGTGGTAGAGGCGAACGATGGCACGATGAATGCCCATGGTATGGAAGTGTTGCTGGAGCTTGAGGCAGACGGCAAGTGGCGTTTACTGAAGGAGCGTGTGTTGTCTGATGCAGAGGCACGAGAGGATGGCTTGGTGCAGGGTACTTTACTACGCACCCTGCTTACATAGACTTAAGTTATTTAAACAAAATTAATACACCGGTAAAGCTGTATAGCTTGCTGTTGTAGATCTCACCATTGGCGTGAAAGCCTATCAGCGGGAAGTCGCCCAGTACCTCGTGAATCATCTTCACTTCTTCTGAATTATCACCAAACTGGTTTCTGCCGCGGGCGACGCAGGATATATAGACACCACCACGAGGTGCGGTGGCCAGTTGGGGCTGGAGCTCTTCTAGCATGCGCATCATGTCCTGTTGCGCGGTGTTGCCATCGCGGCGACAGAACATCAGTGTTTGCCCATTGTCGACGTAGTCACCTATGGCCATGATTTGCTGACTCTCATCCACGCCGATGATGTGGCGGATCATGTAGTCATTAGGATTATCGGAAGAGGTGGGAATGCCGGCGAAGATATACCCGGCGGTGCGCTGGATATCGCGTGCCAGTACTTCACCGATGGCCTCTTTAAATATACTCAGTGCCGGTTGCTCATCCAGCGTAACGAGGATGTTTTTCTCTGCCTGGGTGATGGTGTACGGCGCGGTGATCGGTGTGCAGCCCTGGCTCAGGTTGCTGATGATGTTGGCCTGGTCGGAGAACAGCACACCGGAAAGGCCGCCACTGGTGAGGGTGTCGCACACCTGTGGTGTACTGCCTCGCGATGAACTGAGGCCGCCGGCATACTGGGTGGCTGTATCGCCTGTGCCCAGTTGTTGCAGCAGATCCTGCAGGTGCGGATTGCTGGGATCGCCGTGGATTAAGCCCAGTGGTGCACGGTGTGCCTCGGCCCACTCGCTAGCCTGCTCGTTAAAGGGCAAGAGGTTGTCATACAGCGTGGGTAGTAGGGTGAAATCATCCTCATTCAGATCGCATAACATTACGGCGATGGCTGGTTCGTCATAATACTCCTGCTGGCCACCGATGATGCCGGTGCCGACGGTGCCAGCCCAGTGCTTGATACCGGTATGATCCTTAAGGGTGTTAAGGATTACCGGAAACTGGTCATGCAGCGCATCGGTGATATAGATCAGCCCCAGGCTTTGTGTGAATGGGCCGGATAGCTGTTTGGCGCATTCATCGAGCAATTTGTGTATCTCATGGTGGCTGGCGTGGGCAAACTGGAAGGTTGAAGTCATCGACTTAATCGTATTGGCTATTAATAAGGGTAGTATTATATAACGGCTATCGGTATTGATATGGTTTTCTTCGTTATAATTTCACCATGAGTGCTTACCCAGAATACATAGAACCGTTGTTTCGCCCGCCCAGTGAGGCGGAATCGTTGATCCTGCAGGTGACCAACGGTTGCTCATGGAATCGTTGTACCTATTGCGACATGTACACCGCGCCGCAAAAGAAGTTTTCGCTGAAAAAAGCCGACCAGGTATTCGCTGAGATCGAGCGTGCGGCACAAGCGATGCCATTTGTGCGACGCATCTTCCTCGCCGATGGTGACGCAATGGTGCTATCCACACGACGGCTGTTGGCCATCCTGCAGAAGATTCAGCAACACTTCCCCGACATTAACCGCGTCTCGGCCTACTGCCTGCCGAGTAATCTGAAGAATAAGTCGGTGGATGAACTGAAGGAGTTAAAACAGGCTGGACTGGCACTGGCCTATATCGGTGCGGAAAGCGGCGATGATGAACTGCTGCGATTAATCGAAAAAGGCGAGACCTTTGAATCAACGGTAGAGGCGTGTCAAAAGCTGCAACAGGCCGGGATAAAAACCTCGGTGATGATCATTAATGGCCTGGGCGGTGATCTCTATACGCAACAACACGCAATCAACTCGGCGCGGTTGGTGAATGAGTGTCAGCCTAATTACCTGGCGACCTTAGTACTGGGCCTGCCCACGCCAAAAGAGCGTTTTCTACATTCCTTGCCGCAACATTTTCAGTTACTGGAGCAAATGGGATTGTTTAAGGACTGTCTCTTATACACAAATCA
>JABURU010000030.1 GCA_014762485.1 Gammaproteobacteria bacterium
CGGCACAGGGTCGGATGATACGGTTATGGTCTCGCTGCTCTATCACGTGGGCACACCAGCCAGTGACCCGTGAGCAGACAAAGATCGGGGTAAACAATTTGGTTGGGATACCCATGAAATGGTAGGTCGAGGCATGGAAGAAGTCGGCGTTACAGAACAGGCCCTTTTCACGCTTCATCACCTCTTCACAGCGCACCGAAACGGGGTAGAGTACGGTATCGCCCACCTCGTTGGCGAGCTTTTCTGACCACTTCTTGATTACCGCGTTACGTGGATCGGACTCGCGGTAGACCGCGTGGCCAAAGCCCATGATCTTCTCCTTGTTGGCCAGCATCCTGAGAATGTTCTTCTCGGCCTCGGCCGGGGTTTGCCAGTTTTCGATCATCGCCATCGCCGCCTCGTTGGCCCCACCGTGTAGTGGTCCACGCAGGGTACCGATAGCCGCAGTGATGCAGGAGTGAATATCCGACAGGGTAGAGGCACAGACACGGGCGGCAAAGGTGGAGGCGTTAAATTCATGCTCGGCGTAGAGGACCAATGAGGCGCTCATCACCTGAGTGTGTAGCTCATTAGGGGCTTTACCATGCAACAGGTGCAGGAAGTGACCGCCTATACTGTCGTCATCGGTAACGGTGTCGATGCGTTGGCCATTATGAGAATAGTGATACCAGTAGTTGATGATGGAGGGGAAGACCGCCAGCATACGTTCACTCATTGCCACCTGTTGGTCGAAGTTATCCTCGGTCTCCAGATTGCCGAGCATCGAACAGCCGGTACGCATCACGTCCATCGGGTGTGCCGAGGCAGGGATGGTTTCCAGCACGGTTTTTAGTGCATCTGGCAGGTCGCGACTCTGTTGCAGTCGCGCAATGAAGTTGTTCAACTGGGACTGGGTGGGCAAGGCGCCATACAGTAATAGGTAGGCGACCTCTTCGAAATTGGCCTTCTCCGCCAGCTCAGTAATGTCATAGCCTCGATAGGTGAGGCCGGTGCCGGTCTTGCCGACGGTACATAGAGCCGTTTCGCCGGCACATTGGCCGCGCAGGCCCGCGCCTTCTAAGGGTTTGGATGCGCCCATCGTTTTGCTCCTTTGGTTCAGCCGGAAACCTTATTGTTACTTGCTATATTTTCCCGGCGGGATGTTACTTTTCCTGCTCGAATAGTTCGTCGAGCTTTTGTTCGTAGCTGTGATAATCGAGATAGTCGTACAGCTCCATACGGGTTTGCATGCTGTCGACCACCGCTTGTTGAGAGCCATCATCGAGGATGTGCTGGTAGACATTTAGTGCCGCCTGACTCATGGCACGAAACGCGCTAAGTGGATAAAGTGCCAGTTTGACCCCGACGCTATGTAATTCTTCAGCGCTAAATAACGGGGTAGAGCCGAACTCGGTGATATTGGCCAGCACTGGTACCTTTACCGCCTCAACAAACTGCTGGTATTGCGCTAATTCGGTCATTGCCTCGGGGAAGATCATGTCTGCCCCGGCCTCAACGCAGGCACAGGCGCGATCAATGGCCGACTGCATACCTTCCACTGCCAGCGCATCGGTGCGCGCCATGATGACGAAGTTATCATCACTGCGGGCATCTACCGCCGACTTGATGCGATCGACCATTTCGCCCTGGGAGACAATCGCCTTATTAGGGCGATGACCACAGCGCTTTTGCATCACCTGATCTTCGATATGGATGCCAGCGACATTGGCGCGGATCATCTCGCGCACACAACGGGCAACATTAAAGGCACCACCCCAGCCGGTATCCACGTCCACCAGTAGTGGCAGCTCGGATGCATCGGTGATGCGGTAGGCATCTTCGAGCACGTCTTTTAAGGTGGTGATGCCGAGGTCGGGCTTACCGAACGAGCAGGCTGACACCCCACCGCCAGAGAGGTAAATCGCCTTGTGGCCAATTTTTTCGGCCATGATGGCGCTGTAAGCGTTAGTCGTACCGACCACCTGCAGGGGATCGTTGTCTTCTACGGCCTGACGCAAGCGCTTGCCGGGACTAGTGATATTAGTCATGGTTTTCCTTTTCTTCACGGGGCAGTAATGGCTTAATGACTTCCCATGCCCCGCTTATGTGGCGGCGCATTAACAGTTCGGCCAGCTCTTCATCGTGACGAGCGATGGCCTCAAGGATCTGGCGATGCTCCATCAGGGCCGTCACCGGGCGTCTGGGTCTTTTCGCGGTCTGGTAACGACACATGCGAACAAGCTGGTAGAGCTCGCCAAACAGGTGCTGGATCAGCCATTCATTGTTGCTGGCCTGGGCCACGCGGTAATGAAAATCAAAGTCGCCCTCACTCTGGAAATAGTTCTTGCCATCGGCCTCGGCGATCTTCTGTTCATGTTGATCCAGTAAGGCTCGTAGTTCCTCGATCTTTTCTTTACTCATCGAGCGGGCTGCGAGGCGGGCAGACATGCCTTCCAGAGATTCGCGTACGGTATAGAGGTCAGACATCATCTGGTGACTTAGGGTGACGACCCGGGCACCGGCATGTGGCACGCGCACCACCAGCTTCATTCCCTCCAGTCGACGAATGGCCTCGCGAATCGGGCCGCGGCTAAAGCCAAACTCAGCCGCCAGATCCTCCTCGGTAATCTTGCTGCCCTGTGCAAGATCGCCGCGAATAATCGCGTTCTTCAGCTGCTCATAGGCCTTGTCGGCCATGGTGCGCTGACTTTCCAGTTCGTGGATAGTGCCCGTTGTTGCGCTCATATTGTATACAATCATCCGAAATATTATGGGAATAGGCATAATAAATAGCTGTATTAGTAATAATTGTCAACAATTTGCGGCTTGTTGGGCGTGTCAAAGGCAGGGGGCGTGGTAGACGGGAAATTCAGCTGGAGGGGTAAGGATAGGGGCTAGCCGCTACAGAGTAGGAGCAAACGACAGACTGTGTTTGACCAGTGCCCCGGCGCTTGCGGGCTCGACCA
>JABURU010000062.1 GCA_014762485.1 Gammaproteobacteria bacterium
TCCCAGTAAGTGTAATCAGGTGTGTGTCTCCGAACCGGAAGCACCAACAAGGGCCACGCGCTTACCTTGCTGTATCGCAAGGTCAATACCTTTTAGCACCGAAACTGCACTGGGGCCTTCGGTAAACTCTTTCACCAGGCTATGGCAGGCAATCACATCATCATTACTCATAGCGCAATGCCTCCGCAGGTTGTGTCTTGGCACCACGCCAGGCCGGGTATAAAGTCGACAACACACTCATCACAAAGGCAATGGTACAAACCATGCCCACTTCATCCCAGTGCATATCCGAGGGCAACTCACTGATGTAATACACACTGGCCGGGAGGATATCGATCCCTATGGCTTCTTCGATGGCTGGCACCCAGGTATCAATATTTAGCGCGGTTATGACGCCTACCACCCCACCGATCAGTGTCCCCACCAGCCCATTCATGGTTCCCTGCACCATAAATACCGCCATCACGCTACGCGGTGACATACCCAGGGTTCTAAGAATAGCGATATCACTTTGTTTGTCGGTCACGACCATGACCAAGGTAGAGACAATATTAAATGCGGCCACGGCGACAATGAGAGAGAGAATGACAAACAGCATCGTTTTTTCGATCTTTAAGGCGCGGAAATAATTGGCATGACGATAGGTCCAATCACTAACCCAGTACTGGTTCCCCATCAGCTCCGATAACTCATGTTTAAGCAGCGGAGCCTGATACATATCCTTAATACTTAGGCGCACGCCTGTCACCATACCTGGCTTGACTCGGTACAATCGTGCCGCATCCTCCATATGCACAAAGATCATTCCACTGTCGTATTGATGCATGCCGACTTCAAAAATACCCGCGACAGTAAAACGCTTCATCCTGGGTAGCACACCGGCAGGCCCCACCGTGGCGGTAGGCGTCACCAGGGTTAGCTTGTCCCCTACATCGACAGATAGTAGGCTAGCCAGCTCCGAACCGATGACCACGCGAAAGCGTCCCGCCTCCAAACCGTTATAGTCGCCGCTCACCATCTTACCGGAGACAATTGAAACCTCAGGCTCTACCGCCGGCATGACTCCACGTACGATAACCCCCTGCACCTGCTGGTTCATTGTCACCATGCCTTCACCTCTAATATAAGGGGCGGCGCCTGTTACATCGGGGTGACTGCGCATCGTTTCGGCCACCATAGGCCACTGGCGTAGTCCTTCGCCAAAATCCTGCACGGTGATATGCGAGCTCATGCCCAGCATGCGATCGCGAACCTCTTTTTGAAAGCCATTGACCACCGATAACACGACGATCAGTGCCCATACACCTATAGCGATGCCCAGCATCGAAGCTAGGGATATAAAGGAGATAAAGTGATTTCGGCGCTTGGCACGGGTATAGCGTAGGCCGATGAATAATTCTAATGGTTTAAACATGACAGGCATTAAACCATAAAAGCGACAATCATGAACAGATTACCGGCACCGAATGCGACAGTTTGATTTCTTTGGTTGAGATGTTCGACACATATGCCAGTGCCTCGACGCCATGTGTTATGGCCTGGCGGAGTGTTTGGCCATACACACGATCAATCTCATCCGCCGGGCTAAAGCTACGAACATCACCTCGTGATATATTGAACAGAATCACCGCCCGATGTCCTTGCTCCACCATCGACATTAATTCCTGTAAATGTTTGGTCCCTCGCTGGGTAACTGCATCAGGAAACATGGCCACCTCTTCATCCCGTTTCGCGGTGACATTCTTGATTTCCACGTAGCAACGTCTTGTTTCGTTCTCCAGCAACAAGTCTATACGACTGTTTTGATCCCCGTATTTCACCTCAGGCCGAATCGTATTAAAACCCTGTAACTCATCAATAACGCCTGACTTTATCGCTTCTTTGACCAGCTTGTTCGCGAGGATAGTATTAATTCCCACCAAAACACCATTCGCGGTTTCAGATAATTCCCAGGCAAATTGATATTTGCGTTTAGGATTATTCGTATCGCGAATCCATACTTGCATGCCTGGTTCGGCACAGCCCATCATTGACCCCGTATTAGGTGAATGAATGGTAATAATACGTCCGTCAGGCAATTCAACATCAGCCAGAAAGCGCTTATACCGTTTAATGAGTGTAGCCGATTGCAATTGAGTACTATAAATCATAGAAGAGAAAAGCCTACCATCGTTAGATTTGTTTATGATGGGTATGTGGTAGTTCTAGGTAGGCTATGATGCGTTAATCTCAGTATACTGTCTAATTCAATACTATATCGAACTGACTCATCAGCCAGCACCTGTTTGAGTGCCCTCCTGATCCGCCTTAGCAAGAGTATTTTATTGCTACTGTGTGTAGCGCCTGACACTTAAAATGTTTCGCAATTGTTCTATGCGACTTAGTATGCGACTAAGATGTGCCGTATTGTTAATCTCTACAGTAAGCTCCATATGGGCAACATAATCACGCATATCGGTATGTGTATTAACCCGCAGCACGTTGACCTTTTCGGATGCCAGTAGTGAAGTAATATCACTAAGTAGGCCTTCCCTGTCCATGGCCTGCACACGAATATCAACAGGATAGCGCTCCTCCTCCTTGCGGTCAGACCATTGCACATCAATTAGACGAGCACGTTTCTGCTCATCAAATTTAAGAACATTGGCGCAATCACGCCGGTGTATGCTTACCCCTTTACCCTTGGTAATGTAACCAATAATTTCATCGCCAGGTGCCGGTTTGCAGCAGCGTGCCATATTGGTGAGCAAGTTGCCTACGCCATGGATATAAACATTATCACTTTCGTCTTGTGGTTTACGCGTACGAGGTGTCGTACATGGTCGGCTGGGTAATGGGCTCCAGTTATGCTGTATCGCGCCAGCCATTTGTGCTGAGTTGATATCACCTCGACCAATTGATGCAATCATTTCTTCTGAGTTAGAGGGCTTAAAGTTCTCCGCC
>JABURU010000061.1 GCA_014762485.1 Gammaproteobacteria bacterium
TTCGAACCAACTCTGTAAGCACAGAAGGCTCCTGAGACTTGGGGGCGTATTGTGCCAGGGTCTCGGCAATCGTACGCATATCCCGAATTGGAATGCCTTCTTCCAGCAGATTTTGCAATACCTTAAGCACCGTACCCAGACTAACGGTATTGGGGACCAGATCCTCCACCAGTTTACCGGCGCTTTTCGAGAGTTTATCCAGCAGATTCTGCACCTCTTCATGCCCTAGTAATTCATGAGCATGATCCTGCAGGATCTGACTCATATGGGTAGCAATCACGGTATTGGGATCCACCACGGTATATCCAAGCGCCTGTACTTCATCACGTAAATCTGGTGTAAACCACACGGCTGGCAAACCAAAGGCAGGATCCACGGTCTTGATGCCTTCTACTTCACCATGTACTTCACCAGGGTTGATGGCCAGCTCACGATCGGGCTCAACTTGCGCCTCGCCAGCGGTTACCCCCATCAACGTGATGTTATAAACGTTCGGTTCCAGATCAAGGTTATCGCGTATATGTACCGGGGGAACCAGGAAGCCTAGCTCCTGTGATAACTTACGTCGTACGCCCTTAATTCGATCCATTAACAGGCCACCCTGACTCTTATCCACCAACGGAATCAGTCTATAACCCACTTCCAGGCCAATCACATCTATGGGTGGTACATCATCCCAGCTAAGTTCCTTGGCCTCTGGAGCCTGTGCTTCTTCAGTTTGCTGGGCCATGGCCTGCTCTTGTTCGACGACTTCAGCCTGCTTCTTTTGATGTGAAATATAAGCAAGTACACCTAATAGTGTGGCAAGTAATAAGAACGAGGCATTAGGCATACCAGGTATTAGTCCCATCAATCCCAGGACACCCGCTGTAATCCCCAGCACCATAGGGTTACCAAATAACTGACTGACGATCTGGTCGCCCATATCCTGCGAGGCAGAGTCACGTGTAACGATGATACCCGCGGCGGTGGACAGCAATAATGATGGAATTTGCGCGACAAGACCGTCACCAATTGTCAATAATGTATAGGTTTGTGCGGCGTCAGAGAATGCCATATCGTGCTGGGCAACACCTATGACCAGGCCGCCTATCAGGTTGATCAAGGTAATCAAAATACCAGCAACCGCATCACCTCGCACAAACTTACTGGCTCCATCCATGGAACCATAGAAGTCGGCTTCTGAGGCAATATCTTCACGTCGTTTACGCGCCTGATCCTGATCTATCAAACCAGAATTCAAATCAGCATCAATAGCCATTTGTTTACCCGGCATCGCATCAAGGGTAAAACGTGCACTTACTTCCGAAATACGTCCTGCGCCCTTTGTTACGACAACAAAGTTAATGATGATCAGGATAATGAAAACAACAATACCAACGGCGTAGTTCCCTCCGACCACGAAATCACCAAAAGCCTCTATCACCTGGCCCGCAGCATCAGTACCGCTATGACCTTCTAGTAATACAACACGGGTAGAGGCGACATTTAGTGCAAGGCGAAATAGTGTCGCGATCAAGATTACGGTGGGAAATATTGCGAAGTCCAATGGACGCAAGCTATAGATAGCAACCAGTAGCACTATCATGGACAAGGAAATATTAAAGGTAAAAAAGATATCCAGCATCCATGGTGGCAGTGGTAACACAACCATGGCTAACAAGGAGAGCACCATGATAGGTATACCTATCCCACGGCGTCCTATATCCCTTAATATCCCAGCAAAATCGGCTTGCGCCATAGATACCTCTGTCGAAAATCAGTCACATCAACGTCGGTATTTTGACGCCTTCGCCAAAAAAATGTAGCCAACGTTCTCTCTTATTCATCTCGCCGCAGCTCGTCAGGTATTGGTAAATTACTTAAAGCGGCATTTTCACTGACATTGTCAGTACTTTCTTTTATATGGAAGACATAAGCCAATACCTGGGCAACGGCCTGGAACAGTCCTACAGGAATTTCCTGCTCCAACTCTGTACTGTAATACAAAGCCCGTGCCAACGGCGGTGCCGAAACAATGGGAACATCATTTGAATCTGCCACACCGCGAATATTCGCCGCGACAATATCATGTCCTTTGGCCACCACAACAGGTGCTTGCATCGACTTCTGATCATAACGTAATGCAATGGCATAATGTGTCGGGTTGGTAATCACAACATCGGCCTTTGGTATTTCTTCCATCATCCGTCGTTGAGCCATTTCACGCTGAATTTGCCGAATACGGGACTTAACTTCGGGATTACCCTCGGTCTGCTTCATTTCATCGCGAATCTCCTTCAGGCTCATTTTAAGCTGCTTGGCGTTATCCCAAATTTGGAACGGTACATCAATAACGGCCAAAAGGATCAGGGTCATACTAATCGTTAAAAATGCCAGTACTAAAAGGTTACCTAAATCCGTCATACCGGTTATGACATCCTTGGTACCCAGCAAAAGAAACTCATCAGATTTGTTCTCCAGCAAGACCACGGCGGCAGTGCCAATAATCAGGAATTTGATCAAAGCCTTAAGCAGTTCAACAAGACCACGAGCGGAGAAAACGCGCTTCATGCCTTTGATAGGATCTAATTTTTCCCATTTGAAGGCGATCGCTTTTAGTGTGTAATTCCAGCCACTAACAGCAATAGATGAAAGTACAGCAACTATTACCAGTACTATCAGTAAAGGTGTGATGATCTTTAAGCCGAATAACACCGAATCCATAAACAGTGATGGCATAGCCTGGGTATTAAATATTTGTTTACGATCTGGAGTAAAAGACTGGCTTAGTAGATTCAAAAACTCACGTATCAGTACATCGCCCATAAAATAG
The DNA here is from genome assembly GCA_014762485.1 of Gammaproteobacteria bacterium. GTDB lineage: Bacteria > Pseudomonadota > Gammaproteobacteria > Thiohalospirales > Thiohalospiraceae > JABURT01. The sequence continues at coordinate 2,816 of JABURU010000061.1, forward strand.
AAGGCAATAGCCGATGACATCAACATCGCCATAGTACTGAGTTCGCGCGAACGAGGAAGTTGACCCTTTTCTCTGGCCTCACGAATTCGTTTCGGCGTCGCCTGTTCTGTACGTTCTT
>JABURU010000059.1 GCA_014762485.1 Gammaproteobacteria bacterium
GAGTAAACTCGGTGCAGGTTTATTTTTTCCAGGTTGGGCGTGGGAATCAGTACCCCAACCCAGTCTATGGGATGGAAGTCTTTAAACTCTTCATAAACAAAGCGCAGGGTGTCATCCAGGTTGGTTGCCTTATTTATGCGCTGGGTAAGGCGAAAGAGTGAGCTTAGGCGTTGTGACAGGTTATTAAAGTCTGAGCTAAGCTGTTGCAGCTCACCAAAGTCAGAGCCGGCTACCTTGTGGTCCAGTTTTCCCTGTGCGATGCGGTTAACACCGTTGACGGTAATATTTAGTGAGCGAAAGACCTTGCTGATCAGTAACCAGAAAATGGTGATGGCAATGAAGGACGAAACGACGAGACCGGCCTGGTTGAGCAAGCGTATTTCCATCAATTTGCCTTCCATCATCTGCCGAAAAGAGTCGGCCAGGGCATTGGAGCTCCAGATCAACTTTTTGCCGTCTTGAATGATGTATTCAGCTGCCGCTTCCAGCCTGGGGGCTGTGGAGTCTTCGCCCAGCTCGCGGATGACTTGTTGTCTGAACTGCTCCCATGTGGCCGCGGTAGTTTGTAATTGTGAGCGGGAAGACTTGTCCCAGGTACAGATGATGTCTTCTTTCCCTGTTGTGTAAGAGACATCGGACAGTTGGCGATTTACAAAGTCGGTTATGATGCTGTCATATTGTGCGATGAGATCTTTCAGGTCGCGGTGATAAAAACGTAAGTCGCGATTATAGGTATCGTAGTCGCGTGGGGCATTGGCATCGTAGTTTTCACTCTGCTTGAGCAGCACTTCACTGATGACGCGTAGTTTGCCGGACATATTCAGGATGATGTAATCGTGCCGGCGAGCATCCAGCTGGACGAGGGTAAAACCGACGATGATCGCCAGTGCGACAAACTGCACAATTAAGACGGCTGCAATGAGGGATTTTATAGTTATTTTGTTCTGTCGAGCCATGCAGTTATCCCGTAATTTCTATCTCTCACCTGTTATTTACGCATGACCATTGCGTTTGGATACATTAGACAAACAAAAAACCGCCCCGAGGGGCGGTTGTATGTTACTTGATATCGACCAGTTCAACCTCAAATATGAGTGTTGAGTTCGGCCCTATCTGTGGGCCCGCCCCACGTTGTCCATATGCCAGGTTGGAGGGGATATAAACCATGTACTTGGCGCCCTTGGACATTAGCTGTAATGCTTCTTGCCAGCCTTTGATAACACCATTCACCGGGAAGGTGGCTGGTTGACCTCGGCCATAGGAACTGTCGAATTCGGTACCGTTTACCAGGGTGCCGCGGTAGTGCACCACGACGGTATCACTGGCGGTCGGCTTTTTACCAGTACCTGCCTTAATAACTTTATATTGCAGTCCGGTTGCGGTCTCTTTTACGCCACTGGCACTGCGGTTTTTAGCCAGAAATTCGTCACCAGCCTTTTTATTTTCCTCACCCACTTTCGCCATGGCCTGCTGCTGTTGCGTGCGCAGAGTCATCATCGCCTCCTGCATTTCCTGCGGAGTCAATTGAGGTGGCTGGTTATTCAGGGTATCGATGATGGCCTGGGTAAGCTGTTTTGCATTTAAGTCAAATTTGTTGCGCTTGAGATCCTGGGCAATCTGGAAGCCTATGGTATAACTGATCTTGTCCCTGGTTGAGGAGGGCTTATCAGCTGCTGATGCCGAAGCAGCAAAGGCAAAAAGGGCAATAATTAATGCTGCGCGCATGGTTTATCCTTTAGTAATTTATTTTGGTCTGGAGACTGTAGCACGAAGCCTTTGCGACTTCCAACCAGCTCATACGCTATAGTTAGCTTGGTGAGATAGGGTAAAAACATGTCTAGATTAATCGCTGTCATACTGTATTTTGGGCTGTGTGGAGCCGTGCAGGCTGGGGTGGTTGATGCGAATACATTGATTAAATCCTACCAGAAAATACTCAGCCAACAACCTGAAAATCAGTACCCGTTTTTACTTCATGCCCGCGATGATGGTGACAAAAACCAGGCAGAGATATTTTTTCTGCTGGATATCTCGCTGGATGATCTTGTCAATAGGTTAAACACACCGAAAGGCTGGTGTGGCTTTATTGGCATTAATATTAATATCAAGACCTGTATATACGAGAAACAACATATTGTGCTCTATGCTGGCCGTAAATTTTATCAGCCACCACAGGATGCCCACCGGCTTCGTTATCAGTTTAGCTCACGCCGAGATGGGCAATACTTTGAGGCCAGGATGTTTTCAAAGGAAGGACCACTGGGCACCAGTAACTATCGGTTTCATTTGGCGGCCAGCCGTCTGCAAGGCAGGACACTATTATATTTCTTTTTATCCTATGAGGATGGTTTCCTTAGTCGCTCGGCGATTTAAATACACTGGGCCGACATAAGGTAGGGTTTAGTGTGATTGGCCATGATGACAATGGTGAGCCAATTTATATAAAAGGTATAAAAGGGGTGATCGAGCGCAATATCATGCGCTATTATTTTGTTCTGCTGGTTGAGTTTGATAAGCATAATGTTCATTATGAACAAAAACTGGAAAACTGGTTTGCCTATACAGAACGGTATCACCGCCAGTTATATGAATATGAAAAAACGGTTTTTATGCAAGCGAAACTGAAAGAGCGAGAAAATCAGTTTAAGTTACAGAAGTTACTTGGTCACTGATACAGATGACGCATCTGGTATGCTTATGTAAACTGTGCCATTATCCTAGCGTTAGTATAAATATAATGAGGAACTTATGTCTTGCAGGCATCTATTATCGCCGTTGTTAGTTTGCTTGAGTCTGCTCATATACGGCAATAGTTACGCGAGTACTAATACATCCCATCCACTGGGGGGGACGGGTAACTATACATCCTGGTCGGCCGAAGTATTACCCAAAAGTACGATGAGCTTTTATAGTCACCTGGGCATGCTGGAT
>JABURU010000029.1 GCA_014762485.1 Gammaproteobacteria bacterium
GTCCTGCAAGATGTCCTGTACGACATTACGAATGTCTGGCTCGTCATCAACGACCAGGATGTAGGGTGCACTCATGCCTGTAACTCCTCAGACGGCATAGAAGCAGTCGGTGTCTGTATATTTACCACTGGGAAGCGGATAAGGAAACAGGCGCCGCCCAGTTCACTGTGACCAATTTCAATGATTCCACCATGTTCCTCAACAATTTTTTTCACGATGGCCAGCCCCAGGCCGCTGCCCTTGGGTTTGGTGGTGACATAAGGTTCAAAGATTTGTTCGCGCATTTCACGATCAATGCCCGGACCATTATCACATATCCGCATCTCTACCGAGCGGCAGGAACTCTCTTGCAGGCAACGACTAAATATATGCAACTGCAGGGGAGGTTCTTCAATCGCCTCAAAGGCATTCTTTACCAGATTGTTGAGTAGCTGGCGTATGCGATCGGTATCGGCCTCAATGATGGGGGTCTTGGCATCCAGCTCGGTATGGATAATAATTTTTTCATGGCCGCGATAGAGATCCAGTACTTCATTGGTCAGCTCATTGAGATTGACCGGCCGTAATTTAAGCTTCGGGCTGCGGGCATATTCCGAGAACGCCTTCACCAGCTTCTTGAGATTCTCCACCTGTTGCACGATGGTGTGGGTGGAGCGATCCAGCAGATCGGCATCCTTGGGTGCCATGGTATCGATGTATTTATGGCGCAATCGTTCTGCCGACAACTGGATAGGGGTGAGTGGGTTTTTAATTTCATGCGCCAGGCGCCGAGCGACTTCTCCCCAGGCGGCATCTCGCTGGGCTCGAACCAGGGTGGTGACATCATCAAATACGATTACCTGGCCTTGTGTTTTGCCATCCCTGATCGGCAAGGCGGTACCACTACAGGTCAGGGTACGGCGACCATCGGGGCCGAACAGGGTGATCTCTTCTCGCCATTCATGGGCCGGGGTATGCAGATGAGGCAGGATGGCCTCAACAAAGTGACTCAGGTGGTGGTGTTGCCAGCTAAGCCCTTCTACGTGACGTCCGATGATGCGGCCGACATTGGCTTTTAAGATGGCATCGGCGGCGGCATTGGTCGTTTGTACAATGCCTTCTGCATCGATCGTGAGCACACCCGAACTTAAACGTGCCAGCAGGGCCTCCAGGTAGGCATGTTGCTCTTTTAGCTGGGTCTGGCTTTGACGGGCTTCATTGCGTGCATGCTCGATGCGTCGGGTCATTTCGTTAAACGAGTCCACCAGGAAACCCAGCTCATCATCCTTCCCCGGAGTTAAGCGCTTGTCGTACTCGCCTCCGGCGACGGCCTGGGTGCCTTCGGCCAGGGAGCGTATCGGCGCCACCAGCCTGCGTGCATAGAAGAAGGCAGCCAGTACTGCCGTGAGTACCGTGAGTAATAATACGAGAGACAGGGTCAGGGTAAAGGTGTATTTCAGTGGCTGGCGCAGGTAGGCCAGCTCCTTGTACTGGGTGTAAGCCTGCTGCACATTCTCGGCCAGGGTGCTCATGTGCGTGGGCAGGGGAAACATGGCTTGCAGGATATGTTGTTCACGCAGCTGCTCACCGACCTGGAAGGGCATCGCGACGCGCATATGTAGTGTCTCGTAATTAAACGGATCCAGCCCGATGTAGGCGTTGCCCTGGTTCAGGCGGCTACGCATGGTTTCGTTAAGCAGTGCCGGGATCAACCTGGAGGCATCGCTAAAACTGGTGGTGAGGATATTCCCCTGGCTATTGAATAGTGCCAGCTCGGAGGCCTCGGTACGTTCGCGCATGGTATTTAGCGTCAGGGCATCCAGCTGGGAACTGTACCCTAGCTCCTGGGTTAGCTCTTCCGTTAGCTTTACCAGCTCCCGGGTACGAACATCCAGTGCGGTACGGCTTAATTCCAGGCTGTCTTCCAGCGCCTGTTCGACCTTTACATCAAACCAGCTATCGATCCCCCGGTGTAGAAAGTCGAGTGAAAAGTTATACACCACAAATACCGGCACGACGGAAAGGATCACAAACATGATTACCAGTCGCATGGTCATGCGCGAGCCGGGGGCATTACGTCGATACTGTCGTAACAGGCGATAGAGGTTGGTGGCGATCAGCCCCAGCAGGATCACCAGGGCCATCACGTTTATGCCCAGTAGTACGACATAAAGCTGACTAAACGCTGCAGAGCCTTCGGTCACACCACTCATCAGGTACAGGGATGAGAGCAATAACATTAGTGATAGAACCACCAGGCGTGGGCCACTAAAGCGTCGACGCAAGGAGCGCACTACGGGGTGATGTGCCAGTGTTGCCATTTGCTGGTCAGGCTCCATTGGGTCGACAGGTATGCCAGTGGCCGTAAAGGGGCTGGCAGTGAATCGAGATTGAGGAATATGCGCATGCTATAACGGTGTGGCTGACCACGGAGTACGGCATGCTTGGGGGCCAGTTTAATATCCAGTTGCCCCAGGTGATAGAGGGCCGCGGTCAGGGTTAAAAAACTTCGTTTGCTGTTATTGGACAGGTCGGTCACCAGGTACAGTTGCGAGAGGGCAAAGTATCGTAGTTTATAACGCTGTTCGGTGTGGTTAATGGTGCTATTCCATACCCACTTGCGCAGCCGTTGCAGTCGTGACTGGCTTTCGATGGTGATACTGACACCATTGTGCAGCGCCTCCATTACGGTTTCATTTAACTGGTAATCAACCCGGGCGATGAGATGGTAGTGATCATCCTTTAGCATTAGTTCACTGTGGTGGATGGAAATCGCCGCAGGTGATGGTCCGGCGGATATTTTTTGCGAAGCCGTGATCAGCAGGCCCAGGCTGAGCAACAGTAGCAGTAATGCGTTACGACTTTTCAAGTAGTGCGTAATAGAAACCATCCATTCCATCCTCGCCGGGCAGGATCTGTCGTCCTGCTCCGCTGTTATGTCCCCATG
>JABURU010000058.1 GCA_014762485.1 Gammaproteobacteria bacterium
CGTCGGCAGCGTCAAGTGTGTATAAGAGACAGGTAAGGCATCATTAAAGGCCTTGGCGGTATTGGCGGCATCCTGACCGGTCATCGAGTCCACCACGAACAGGGTTTCGGTCGGGGACACGGCCTGATGCACGGCCTTAATCTCATCCATCATCTCGCCGTCGATATGTAGACGACCAGCGGTATCGACAATCAACACGTCGACAAACTGTGTTTTCGCCTCTTGCAGGGCCTGCTTGACGATGTTTACCGGCTTTTGATCCGCGGAGCTAGGAATAAAGCTGGCTTCGACTTCTCCGGCCACCGTTTCCAGCTGCTTAATCGCGGCCGGGCGGTAGACGTCGGCACTGACTACCGCGACCTTTTTATTTTCCCGCTCTTTCAGATAACGGGCCAGCTTACCGGTAGAGGTGGTCTTACCCGCGCCTTGCAAGCCCGCCATCAGGATCACAACAGGAGGCTGGGCCGCTAGATCCAGCGCCTCGTTAGCTTCCCCCATGATCTGGGTCAGCTCATCCTGAACGATCTTGATAAAGGCCTGCCCGGGAGTGAGACTCTTGGTCACAGCCTCGCCCATGGCCTTGTCTTTCACCTGAGCTATAAATTCTTTCACTACCGGTAAAGCCACATCGGCTTCCAGTAGCGCCATGCGTACTTCTCGCAGGCTGTCCTTGATATTGTCTTCACTAAGGCGGCCCTGGCCACGCAGGTTCTTTAGCGTCTGGCCCAGACGATCTGTCAAACTGTCAAACATAATATTGTCTTGATTGTGCCGTCAGAAACGGACGAAATGAAAAATGTGAAGGGTATTATAGCGTGAACTGCTCACCACCAAGCAAACCTTGTATCTCATGGCCATTAATTGCCTCCCGGCATTCCTGCCAGATTCCACCTTCTTCACCGGGTTTCGGGTGGCTAATACAGACAAGCGGTCGATGATTTAGTTTTTTTAGATCCTCGGCCAAAGTGGATGGACAGTAATGACCAGAACGGATGCTTAAATCACGATTGGCGTTGGGAAATGCCGACTCGACGAACAGCAAATCGAGGTGTTCGTGCCGGTTCAGGGCCTGCCAGAAGCCATCATTGGTACAGGTATCACCGCTAAAGGCAAACGCCTTATCCGCGGCGGATACCCGATAACCCACTCCCGGTACAATATGATTTACCGAGATCATCTCAATACTGCGCCCCCCCAGTGACAGGACACTACCTGCCTGCATCGGGTTAAACCGAATAACCGGGTTATGCTGATTTGGTAAAGCGGTAAAATCTGGCCACAGCACATCATTAAATACATGCTGCATCAAGGCCCCAATGGTGTCACTTAACGCGTAAATTTCAATGGGAGAGGGAACTTTATCAAATACGGTATCCGCCAGTAATGGCAACGAAGCGATATGGTCGAAATGGGAGTGAGTCAGAAAAATATGACGAATAGAGGCCATCTCATCGATGCTTAATTCCTGAGCCCCGGTGCCAGCATCGATTAAAATGTCGTCATCAACCAAGAATGATGTTGTCCTGTAGCCCTGAGCGATCCCTCCGCTGCTACCTAAAACTCTTATTTTCATAAATCCCTATGTATGGATGCTGGCGTGTATGGCCCGCTTCAGCAAAGTAGTAAACTTAATCGTATATTGTCGTGAATGAAATTCATAATACTATCGCCATCGTTAGATGGAATTTATTACGCGGTTCACAATTTCATCTCGTATTTAGTTCAGTAGCGCTTCAACCCCCACAAGACTTGTGCGATGATGATGGAAAAAGCCACGCTCAAATAATATGGAATTCCAGTTGTTAAGTACACTTTCTGTCATCTTTTACCTGACGAGTGCCATCGTAGTTGGCTACTGTCTGAAAGTCAGGCTACCAGTAACCGGTAATTTTCGCCTGTTTTATCTGGCGACGAATTTTGGCGGTATGTTGATACAGCTTTTATTATTGCAGCATCTGGTACAAACCGAAAATGGCCTTAGACTTGATGTGGTTAATATGTTTCTCCTGGTGACATGGCTAATGGTGGTGATGCTGATACTGGGCTCTATACAAAAACCACTGCAAAACCTGAATATTATTATCGCCCCCCTTGCGGCATTAAGCGTTCTGCTTGCAGCCATCTTTCATACCAATGAGCCAAGGGTCGTCACAGCAAGTACAGAGCTTCAATCCCATATCCTGTTGTCCGTGATCGCATTTAGCCTGCTCAGCATTGCGGCCATTCAGGCAATTTTATTGGCGGTACAGGAACGTCACCTGCGTAACCACCAACCCAATGGATTTATCCAGGCCTTGCCCCCCATGGAGTCGATGGAATCATTGCTATTCGAGATCATCTGGCTGGGCTTTATCTCCCTGACACTCGCCCTGTTTAATGGCCTGCTTTACCTTGAAGACATGTTCGCTCAACACCTGGTACATAAAACGGTGTTATCCATCTCCGCCTGGCTAGTATTTTCTACCCTGCTGTGGGGACGCTGGCGCTTTGGCTGGAGAGGCAAGACGGCCATTCGCTGGACCCTAATCGGCCTGTTTACCCTGCTCCTAGCCTATTTCGGCAGCAAGATTGTCATTGAGCTCATCCTCTCCTAGGCAACTCCCGCTTGACAGTCAGGCGGCAGATTCGTTTAATGTCAATCCCCTTGTAACTCAGGCACAAGCTTCTTGAACGATATACCCACGTGGCTACTATTTGCCTCCCTTGGTTTTCTCATCGTTATCTCAGGCTTTTTCTCCGGTTCAGAGACTGGCTTGATCAGCCTAAATCGCTATAAGCTCCGTCACCTGGTCAAGCAAAAGCATAAGGGCGCCCTGCGTGCCAGCCGACTACTGGAAAGGCCGGATCGGCTGATTGGTATCATCCTGCTGGGTAATAATTTTGTAAACATCCTGGCCTCGGCCATTGCCACGGTGATCGCAC
>JABURU010000186.1 GCA_014762485.1 Gammaproteobacteria bacterium
ACCGGAATGGTGATGGACTGGGCCAGCTTGACGGTGGACTCGAGGCTGACACCGCTCATCATGCCATCACGGCTGATGTCGGTATAAACGATGGCTTCCACGCCGTCGCGTTCAAACTGTTGGGCCAGGTCGATGACATCGTGATTAGATAGTTTAGACCAGCCGTCGATGGCGACCTTGCCATCTTTGGCGTCCAGCCCGACGATAATGTGGCTGGGGAACTCGGAGCAGATATCGCTGACGAAGTGCGGTGCGTTGACGGCCTTGGTGCCAATGATGACATATTGCACACCGGCGTTGAGGTAGGTCTCGATGGTCTCTTCGTCACGAATACCGCCACCAATCTGGATCGGCAGTTCGGGGAAGTTATCGGCGATACTCTTGATTACTCCTGCATTGACCGGTTTGCCGGCAAAGGCACCATCCAGGTCTACCAGGTGCAGGCGTCGTGCGCCGGCTTCGACCCACTTTCCTGCCATTTCTACCGGATCTTCACCGTATATAGTGGCGTCTTCCATACGCCCCTGTTTCAGGCGCACGCATTTACCTTCTTTTAAATCGATTGCGGGGATCAGTAACATGTTGTTATCCGTCTAATTATTTCCGTTCCATTTCAGGAAGTTAGCATACAATTGCAAACCGGCAGCCTGACTCTTCTCAGGGTGGAACTGCACGGCAAATACGTTATCTTTTGTCACCGCCGCGGTAAAGGCGTGCGGATAGGTTGAGAAGCCGGCGATCAGGTTGGGATCTGCCGGCTCGACATAATAGCTATGGACAAAATAGAAGTGCGCACCGTCCTCGATGAAGTTCCACATCGGGTGCTCTTCCAGTGCATGGTGGACACGGTTCCAGCCCATGTGTGGCACCTTCAGACGTTCGCCGGAATTGGGATCGGTCATGTTGGTATCAAAGGCCAACACCTTGCCGGGCAAGAGCCCTAAGCAATCGACGCCATTGTTCTCTTCGCTGGAGTCAAACATCGCCTGCATACCTACGCAGACGCCTAGCAATGGCTTGGTTTCAGCGAACTGCCTGGCCACCTGGTCGATGCCGAGGCGTTTCATTTCACCCATGCAATCGCGCATCGCCCCGACGCCAGGTAACACGGCACGGTCAGCGGCTAAAATCTCATTACTATCGGCGGTGACGATAACCCTGGTGTCCTCGGCAACCTGTTCCAGCGCCTTGGCTACCGAGTGAAGGTTGCCCATGCCATAGTCGATGACTGCAACAGTCTTCATTCTTTACCCTTAACTCAAGATTTGATGGGCAGTCTTTACAGACTGCCCTTGGTAGATGGCATGATGCCCTGCATGCGTGGATCGGCGGTTAATGCCATACGCAGTGCGCGACCGAAAGCCTTAAAGATGGTTTCGGCGGTGTGGTGCGCATTGCTGCCACGGATATTATCTATGTGCAGGGTGACCTGTGCGTGGTTAACAAAGCCCTGAAAGAACTCGCTGAACAGGTCGACATCAAATTGTCCTATGTGAGAGCGCTGGAAGTTGGCGTGCAGTTCCAGACCTGGGCGGCCGGAAAAGTCGATCACTACGCGTGACAGTGCCTCATCCAGCGGGACGTAGGCGTGGCCATAACGGCTGATACCTTTCTTGTCACCCACGGCCTGGTTAAAGGCCTGACCCAATGTGATACCGATATCTTCCACCGTGTGGTGATCGTCGATGTGGTTGTCCCCTTTGGCCGTAATGTTCATGTCTATGAGACCGTGACGTGCGATCTGATCCAGCATGTGCTCTAAAAAAGGTACGCCGGTGTCGAATTGTGCATCGCCCGAGCCATCCAGGTTAATACTCGCCTGAATCTGGGTTTCCAGTGTGTCACGTTGTACGGTGGCCTTACGCTCAGCCATGGAGGGGTCTCCCTATCTATATATAGGGCTATAGCATACCCGATCTCGGTGCTTATATAGAACAATTCGAGTGATATTTCCTTTTTCGCCTGATGTTAGGCCCTCGTAATACGGTAATTCATGCGATAGACTGGAGAGATACTATAAATAGAGACTCTGGTACGGCGAAAATGTCTGAGAAAGTCGTTGATATTGCGAAGATTAAGGTTGCCTGTCAAAACTGTAGCTTGCATCAGTTGTGCCTGCCTATGGGGGTGGATGGTGAAGACCTGCAAAAGCTTGATGAGATCATCAAACGCCGTCGTCCGGTCAAGCGTGGTGATGACCTGTTTCAGGTCGGAGATGGCTTTCGGGCTATCTACGCCGTGCGCAGTGGTTCTATCAAAACCTACACTCCTACCCATGATGGCCAGGAGCAGGTAACCGGTTTCCACTTGCCGGGTGAGATCCTTGGTCTGGATGCGATTAGTAATAGTATTCATCCATGTACCGCCAAGTCACTGGAGACGTCCAGTGTATGTGAGATTCCATTTGATCGTCTGGAAGAGCTGGGACACCAGATTCCTAGCTTGCAACGTCAGATGTTCAAGGTTATGAGTCGCGAGATTTTTGAAGAGGAAAGCCATATGTTGTTACTGGGCAAACGCAATGCCGAGGAACGACTGGCGGCTTTCCTGTTAAGTGTCTCCCGTCGCTTTAAGCGCCGAGGATTCTCTGATACGGAATTTAATCTCAGTATGTCGCGTAATGATATCGGCAACTATCTTGGCTTGGCGGTGGAAACCGTGAGTCGTATGTTTACCCGCTTTCAGGATGATGGTGTGGTCGAGGTCGATAGAAAAAGTGTGAAGATCCTCGATATGGAGCGATTGCATCGCCTGGCCGGTGCCATGCCCGTGCAACAAAGTAACTGCTCTGCCTAATATCTTTATCTTAAGTTGAAGCTTCTGTGCTTCAACTTAAGCCTATCTCCTTATTATTTTTAAGTTGCTTTTTATAAGCACTAAATTGTTTCCCGCTAGTAAAATCTATACCGC
>JABURU010000245.1 GCA_014762485.1 Gammaproteobacteria bacterium
TTTTTTTTTTTTATGGTATACTGACTACCCTAATGCTAACCTCTCTAATCGGCGGGAGCGTCAGATTGGTATAAGAGACAGGGGTAGGAATACCGCGAATGCCATATTTAGGTGGGGTGCCGGGGTTTTCATCGATATTCAGCTTGGCTACTTTCAAGCGTCCATCATATTCCGCTGCGATCTCGTCCAAAATTGGCGCAATCATTTTGCAGGGGCCACACCAGTCGGCCCAGTAGTCCACCAATACAGGACTATCGGAACTAATCACTTCCTGTTCGAAAGTATCATCAGAGAGATATACGATCTTGTCGCTCAAGTTTTGTCTCCAAGCAGTTAAATTTTGTTATCTAGGAATTATTTGAGCCCAATATCATCTCTATTTCAACCCCAAAAGTATAATTATTTGTTATTCTAGCGGCATATGAAAAATACATTAACCACCGATACTGCCTTTAACAGCCTGGATATCCCTTCACAATTACTGGATGGTCTCCAATCTGCCGGGCTCACGCACTGTACCCCCATACAGCAACAAACCTTACCAATCAGCCTCGCAGGACAGGATATTGCCGGGCAAGCTCAAACCGGTACCGGTAAAACTGCCGCCTTTTTGATCGCCGTGATGTCTTACCTGTTGAAACACCCGCTGCCAGATAAGCGTCCAAACCAGCCACGCTCATTAATCGTTGCGCCAACACGAGAGCTGGCAATACAGATTCAGAAGGATGCGGAACTAATTGGCAAAGCGACCGGGCTTAAATCGGTTGTGGTGTTCGGTGGTAGCGGGTATCAATCCCAGCAACAACAGATCGCCGATGGCGTAGACATCCTGATTGGAACCCCCGGTCGCCTGATTGATTACTTTAAACAACGCGTTTTTGATCTGCGCCGCTGCCAGACGCTGGTAATGGATGAAGCCGATCGCATGTTCGATTTAGGTTTTATTAAAGATATTCGATACCTGCTACGCCGTCTGCCCAAACCGGAAAACCGTTTAAGCATGTTGTTCTCGGCCACGCTCTCCTATCGGGTCACCGAGCTGGCTTACGAACATATGAACAACCCTGAAATCATCAAAGTGGAAGCGGAACAAATTACCGCCGACAAGATTCGTGAAGAGGTCTACTACCCTGCCAGTGACGAGAAGATCCCTCTGCTGCTAGGCCTGTTAAAGAAACTGGAACCACCGCGCAGCATTGTCTTTATCAATACCAAGCATATCGCCGAAAAGGTCAGTGCCTATCTGGAAGGTAATGGCTACCCCAATGCCATACTCTCGGGCGATGTGCCGCAGAAAAAACGTATTAGCCTGCTAAAGCGTTTTCAGGAGGGTGAGCTGCATATCCTGGTGGCCACCGATGTCGCCTCACGTGGTTTGCACATAGATGGCATTACCCACGTATTTAACTATGACCTGCCGACCGACGCAGAAGACTATGTCCACCGCATTGGTCGTACCGCTCGTGCCGGTGCCAGTGGTGAAGCGATTAGTTTTGCCTGTGAAGACTACGCGATGTCATTAATCGACATCGAAGAATACATCGAACACAAATTACCTCGTGCCGATATTACCAACGACTTAATAATCGAGCCTCAGCCACCTGCCAAGCGAGAGAAGCGTCCACGCCCGCAGCATGGTAAAGGTAGAGGGCGAGGTGGCTCGGATAACCGCCGCCGGCGACGCTAGGGTAAGCCATCACCGCTTGATACATCATGGCCCAAAAGAGCATCAAGATCACCGCGGAAAACAAGTGTGGGCTGTGCAAAGCCTCCACTTGTTGTACCTATATCACCCAGCCATTTGACACCCCACGCTCGAAGCAGGACTTTGATTATCTGCTGTGGCAGATCTCTCATCAGGGTATCCAGTGTTTTAAGGATCCTGAGGGCTGGTATTACCGTATCGTCAGCCGCTGCCAGCATCTACTGGATAACGGCGATTGCGGTATCTATGACAAACGTCCACAAATATGCCGTGAGCATACCAATGACTGGTGTGATTACGACATCGATGTGCGCGATGAATATGAACTGTTTTTTGATTCGTATGAAAGCCTGGATGCTTACTGTCGCAAGCGCTTCAAGAAGTGGGATCAACGGTTTCAGGAATGGGAGGCGTGATCTCCCTGAAACTGGTAATAGCATCAAACTCCTGGGTATCACGGGGATCGGCCTTGCTATCCGGACGATGCACCGCCAACAGGTGCCTGATGCCATACTCCTGCGCCGAACGCAGCACACTTAGGGTATCGTCTATCATCAAGGTATGCTCTGGCTGAAAGTGCTCAACCTCCTGTAAGCCTCGCCAGAAATCCTGCGACTCCTTGGCGGCATGAAAGTCATGTGACGAATGAATATCATCAAAATGACCACCGAGCTTCGTACGCTCCATTTTCAGGTTCAGACTCTTGGCATGGGCATTGGTCACCAGTACCACGCGCTTGCCGTGCGAACGTAAGCGAGCAAGAAACTCGGGCACATAGGGGAACACATCGATCAGGTGAGCCACCTCTTGTTTTAACTCCACGATATCCATATCCAGCTCATCTTCCCAATGGGTAATGCTATACCAGGCCAGGGTGCCTTCGGCGGCCCGAAACCTGGGCACCAGTTCATCCTGTGCCTGTTCAAAACTCATACCATGTTTTTCGGCATAACGCATCGGCAAGTGCTGTTGCCAGAAATGGTTATCAAAATGCAGATCCAGCAAGGTGCCGTCCATGTCCAGAAACACCGATTGAATCTCGTCCCAGGGAAGTGTAATCACGCTCAACTCTTCTTTGTATATTGATTAAAGTTTATCATGGATATAGCCACACAAATCACAACTATAGGCAATGCTTACCGGTCTTGTAGTGTGCTTAATTTATCAACACTAAAAATAAATATCTCATATGGACAA
>JABURU010000057.1 GCA_014762485.1 Gammaproteobacteria bacterium
CAAGGATAGTAAACGCGCCACACGCGGTGCCATGTCAGTTGCAAAATTCAAGATTATCGGTAAGCAGGTCACGTCTGCAGAAGAGGAAGCAAGCTAATAGGAAATATGGGACAATACCTGCAGTTGATTTGTCAGGTGTTGTTCTCTCATGCAAACCCCATTTGAAGTCCTTGGTGAAACTGGTGCACTTTCCCGCGCTATCCAGGGATTCATTCCCCGTACACAACAGCAGGAGATGGCTGATGCCGTAATGGCGGCACTGGATGATTATTCTGTACTGATCGCCGAGGCCGGTACCGGCACCGGCAAAACCTTTGCCTACCTGGTGCCAGCCATGCTCTCCGGCAAAAAGGTCATTATTTCTACCGGTACCAAGAACCTTCAGGACCAGCTCTTTTATAAAGATGTGCCATTGGTACGTGATGCCCTGGAAATCCCCATTCGAATTGCCCTGTTAAAAGGGCGTGCCAATTACCTCTGCTTCCATCGACTGGATCTGGCTGAGCGTGAAGGTCGCTTTCACGACAAGCAAGAGGTCAGCGAGTTACATGAAATTATCGAGTGGGGCGGTAAAACTCGTACTGGTGATATTGCGGAGATGGATACACTGGCTGAAGATTCCATGCTCTGGCCACGGGTGACATCCAGTGCGGATAATTGCCTGGGCTCAGACTGTGGCCACATTGATCAATGTTTCTTAATGAAGGCACGCAAAAAGGCTCAAGAAGCCGATGTGCTGGTTGTCAACCATCACCTTTTGATGGCGGATATGGCGTTAAAAGAGGATGGGTTTGGGGAACTACTACCGGGCGCTAACGCCTTTATCCTTGATGAAGCCCACCAGGTTCCCGAGGTCGCGAGTAATTTCTTCGGTGAAGGGATCAGTAGTAATCAGTTGCTGGAACTGGCGGGTGACGCGATTGCCGAGAACATAAAAGAATCAACCGGAAGTACGACGATACCGCGTGCCGCAGAAGAGCTGCAAAAAAACGCCAGGGATTTAAGGCTCGCCTTTGATGTTGAGATGAGACGCGAGCCATGGGAGAAGGTAGCCAATAGCAATAAGATTAAAAAAGCGGTTACCGATGTTACGGTAACCTTGGCCAAGCTGGAAAATGTACTGGCGACGGTTGCCAGTAACAGTAAAGGTCTGGAAAATTGTTATCGTCGTTGTCAGAACCTGGCAGTGCAATTTGAAAAACTCACCGGTGAAACACCGGAAGATCATATTCACTGGTATGAGACCTATAAACGCAGTGTGTCGATAAACCTGACCCCCCTGGATGTGGGGAATGTGTTTCACCAGCAGATGGATTCTCAACAGGCCGCATGGATCTTCACCTCAGCAACCCTGGCGGTGGGAGACAGTTTTGACCATTTCAGCAAGCGTCTGGGGATTAATTCTGCTATGGCAAGGAAATGGGATAGCCCGTTTAACTTCAAAACCCAGTCAATGTTGTTTGTGCCTCCCGAGATGCCCGAGCCAAATACCGAGGGTTATACAAAAGCCGTTGTCGAACAGGCTATACCCGTTATTGAGGCCAGTAATGGCGGGGCATTTTTACTCTTCACCAGTCATCGAGCCCTAAGGGAAGCGGCTGATATGCTGGAAGACCGGATTGACTATCCCATTCTGGTACAGGGTGACAGCCCTCGTAGTCGGCTATTGGAGCAGTTTAAACAAAAGGGTAATGCGGTGTTGCTGGGGACCGGTAGTTTTTGGGAAGGCGTCGATGTGCGAGGTGAGGCCTTGTCATGTGTGATCATCGACAAGTTGCCATTTGCCTCGCCTGGTGATCCGATCATTCAGGCACGTATAGATCGCCTGCGTGCCAATGGCGGCAATCCTTTTATGGCCTTTCAGGTACCAGATGCAGTGATTACCTTAAAACAGGGAGTGGGGCGACTGATTCGAGACGTTACCGATTATGGCGTACTGGTATTATGTGATCCACGCCTGTTAAATAAACCTTATGGAAAGATCTTTTTAAATAGCTTGCCTTCGATGGTACGTACCCATGACATTGAGCGCGTTGGGCGTTTCTATCAATATCATCAACCCAATAATGAAGCTACAAAAGTAACTGTATGAAGATCATTGCGTTAGATAGTTCTACTGAAGCCTGCAGTGTTGCCTTGTTGAATGATGGTGAATTGACTTCACAACATGAAGTGGCGCCACGTAAACACGCTGAATTGCTATTGCCATTTATTGACGGCTTGTTAACAGAGTCTGGCCTGACGATTAGTCAGATTGATGCCATTGCTTTTGGCCGTGGTCCAGGTGCCTTTACCGGCATTCGGATCGCAACAGGCGTCGTACAGGGTGTGGCCTATGCTTCGGATCTGCCGGTCATTCCCGTTTCTACCCTGGCGACAATGGCACAGGGAGCCTGGCGCGAACAGGGCGAGACAAAGGTAATCGCCGCGATAGATGCACGGATGAATGAAGTCTACTGGGGAGCGTATGAGTTAGATGGTCAACAGTTAATGCAGCAAACAGTCGGTGAGTGCGTGGTTAAACCTGAAGCATCGCCCGAGATAGAAGGGCATGACTGGCATGGGTGTGGTAGCGGCTGGGAGACTTACCAGGATACATTAAGCAGCCGTTATCACCTGCAATTAAAAAACATTGAGGGCGCAAGACTGCCTAATGCTATTGATGTGGCCACACTTGCGGTAGCTCGTTTTCAAGCAGGGGATGTGGTGGAGGCCGCACATGCCATGCCCGTATACCTGCGTGATAATGTGGCCGAAAAAAAGAAACGATAAACACGAGCGTTTATCAGGCTGAATAATGGAACAAAATGTAAAGTCTTACCTGTCTACGTTGCCATAACCACAAACAGGCGTGTGTATACGTTTAAGACAGATTATTTTAAAAACACTACCCTCGGTTCA
>JABURU010000154.1 GCA_014762485.1 Gammaproteobacteria bacterium
GCGTGTAAAGTATGTCATGAATACTAACGGTAGCTTGAGGTATGGAAATGTTTGGACGTAAGTTGTTCGCCATGTTTTTTTTGAGCTTTCTTTTTTCTACCGTACAGGGGCAGGAGCAAAGGCTACAGTCCATAGAGCAGGAAAACCGACAGCTTAAAAATTGGTTAAAGCGAATTGAGCAAAACTTAGGGGCGCAAACTTATACGAGCAAACAGGATCATGCCCTGCTACCTTCATACCGTGGCAGGCAATTCAAACTTGGCGGTGAGCTGGAATTTGAATACATCGATACCGAGAACGGCACTGGTGTTAAAAAGCCTTACGGCTACACCAAGATAGACAAGTTTACCTTGCTACCCAGTGCCAGAATATCGGATGACATCACGCTGGAGGCACTATTAATTTTCAAAATGGGCTCGCCGAAATCCCCTCTAAGCGAGGCATACACGATATTTTCTAACCTGGCCTATGATTCGAAGCTCACGGTGGGGCTGGATGATAGCTTTATTAATGAATGGCCATCACGTAAGACCGAATCCTTCGCTTTAATCGATACCGCCTTTGCCCGTGATGATAGCCTGGGGCTGGTATGGGAGAGCACGAAAAATCCGCTCTTTTGGCATATGTCACTGACAAATGGTTATGAGCTAGGTAAATCGGCCGTGAGTGAGGATGCCAGTTATAAAATTCTTCACGATAATCGTCAGGAGAGTGAGGTCAACTCCAACAAGCAGCTAGGTGTGGGCCTGGGCTATCGCCTGGACCTGGGCGCCAGGCGATCATTGGCGATCATGGGATTTGGTTTCCAGAGTGAGTTATATAATGGTGATATTGCGACCCTACAGGCTATCAGTGGCTATGGTGCCTCTACTGACATCACCCAAAGTCGTCATGGCGTTGCCATAGATTATAAAGGTCAATCCAGCGTGCTGGGGGCCAAGTGGATCAGTGCCCAGGATGGAGTGCTAAAGCGTAGTGGCTGGTACCTGCAGAGTGGTTACCGTATTAAGTTATCAGCAAGCTCCTGGTTTAGATCGATCACTCCGTTCGTGCGTTATGGTGTACTGGATGTGGATTTGGCCAATGATCCTGCCGATAACCTGACCTGGAACCGAAATATGACAACACTAGCATTACTGGCGGATGTCACTAAAGGCGTTAAGCTTAAGGCTGAATATTATCTAAATGGCGAAGAGACTGGTGGTGCGGAAATTGATAATAATGAGTTTATGTTGCAGTTGGAGGTTAAGTTTTGAAGCGTGTGAAGTTTTGTCTAGGTATCGTGCTATCTCTTCTGCTGGCAGCCTGTGATCAATCGACCACATTCGAAGAAAAGGATGTGGTTCGGCTATATACCTCAGTACCGCTGTCGGCGATGAAAGAAATAAAGCGGGTATTTGAAAAAGCACACCCTTCAGTCAGTCTATCCATCCATCGTGCCGGTACCAGCAAGTTGATGAAGCAACTGGACCAAGAAGCGCAAGCCGGAGAGATGGCGGCAGACGTGATATGGGTCGCCGACTTTTCCAATGCTGAATATTTAAAAAGAAAAGGCCTGTTACAACCCTACCAGTCAGAGCAATTAAAAGGCGTCTTCCCGCTGTTTAAAGATCCAGAACATTATTATGTGGGCAGTCGCCTGTTAAATATGGTGATCGTGTATAACTCCAATGCGGTTAGTAAGCTGCCTCGTAGCTATCGTGACTTGCTGGCCCCACAGTGGCAAGGCCGGGTGGGCCTGGTAAACCCGGCTACCTCTGGCTCGTCTCTGTATACCATCGGCACCCTGTTACAGCACCCGCAATACGGTGAAAAATATGTACATCAGTTGTTAAATAATCACGCCGTATTAGTCGCAAAGAATAACAAGCTGGTAGAAAAAGTCGCCAGTGGTGAATTATGTATGGGCATAGCCATAGACTTTGTCGCACGCAAC
Organism: Gammaproteobacteria bacterium; assembly: GCA_014762485.1. GTDB lineage: Bacteria > Pseudomonadota > Gammaproteobacteria > Thiohalospirales > Thiohalospiraceae > JABURT01. The sequence goes on from JABURU010000154.1 coordinate 1,937, forward strand.
TTTCGTACAGAAAATCCTCAGTTATCTATTAGTTATATCTATCCCAGGAATGGTACCGTGGTTGTACCCAGCCCGATTGCCATCACGCGTGACGCGAAGAATGTCAAGGCAGCACAAAAGCTGGTGGATTGGGTGATCTCGAAAGAGGGCCAGACTATGCTGAGTAAAACCCTGGGCATGGTCTCTGTACGTAGTGATGTTCCATCGCCCCGGGGCATGGTCTCGCTTCGAGACCTAACCGTGGTGCGCAGTAATCCGCAACAGCTGGCAGAGCATCGAAATAATATCAAACAAGAGCTGAATGAATTCAGCCAGTCAGCAACAGCCAGGTCATGTAACTAACAGGCAAGCATGATGGCATGTTTTGACACCAAAAGGACCAGGGCCGGGCTAGCAGGATTTCTGTTTAGTTTGTTGATGATGCCGGTTCACGCATTTGAGGTACAACTTAATGCTGCGGAGCAGGCATGGAAAAGATCCCATAGCACTATTCACATTTCACTTCCGGATAACACGCCGCCTTATTCCTTTAAAAACCAGCATGGAGAGTTTCAGGGGCTGGCCGTTGATTATTTAAAAAATATACAACCCAGGCTGGGAGTGAATTTCCAATTTCACTCTCCATCTTTTTTTCAAAGAAAGAAACAGGGTCAAAAGCTGCGTCCAGATATTATCGTCTCCAGTACGGTAATGACTAAATACCAACCAAGCCAACCATATTTTCGCAGTAATGACGTAATTGTCGTACGTGATAATGAAGTGACGATCAGGCATCGTCAGGATCTGGCTACAGCAAAAGTGGCAATGTTGGCAGAGGCAGAGTTAACCCAGACCGTATTGCGAGAGCAGCGTGACATCCAGGCTATATTTGTCGATACACCTCTGGCGGACTTACAGGCGGTGCAATCAAACCAGGCGGATGCCTAAGTGGGCGATATTGTGGCTATCGAGGCG
>JABURU010000272.1 GCA_014762485.1 Gammaproteobacteria bacterium
GTGGGTTTAGTCGTGCCGTGGTCGCGCCGTTTGCCGATTTCTTTGCTCGCAACGGCGTGTTGGCGATCTTTATCCTGTTGTTTATCTCTACCTTCCGCTTAACCGATATTACGATGGGCATCATGGCTAACCCGTTTTATCTGGATCTGGGGTTTAGCAAGCTGGAGATAGCCAATGTCACCAAGATCTTCGGCTTCTTTATGACCATGTTTGGGGCGGCCATTGGTGGGGTGGTGGTCATGCGCTATGGGTTTTATCGCCCATTACTGTGGGGGGCGATATTGTCGGCGGCGACTAACCTGCTGTTTGCCTGGATGTCTGAGGTAGGGCCGGATATCAACTTTTTGATGGCGGTGGTTAGTATGGATAACTTTAGCGGAGGCTTTGCCGGGGCGACGTTTATTGCTTACCTTTCCAGCCTGACCAATAGTGCCTATACCGCTACCCAGTATGCCCTGTTTAGTTCCCTGATGACTTTACCCGCCAAGGTTATGGGTGGATTCTCCGGTATTATTGTCGATGGCTATGGTTACCATAGTTTCTTTATCTATACCGCGATACTGGGTCTACCTGCTATTTTATTAATTCTTTATCTGGCGCGTAACCGTATGGGTGACGTGCATTGATGCCGATAGACTTCAGTTATGCCACCGCCTTTTTGGTGGGCTTCTTTGGCGGTGTTCATTGTGTCGGTATGTGTGGTGGCATAGTTGGTGCGCTGACTTTTGGCCTAAGCCCGGAAAAGCGTAAACAATGGAGTGGCAGCTTTCCCTATATCCTGGTGTATAACCTCGGCCGGGTTTTAAGTTATACCATTGCGGGGGCGGTCGTTGCTGGTATTAGCCTGTTGGCCCTGGATGTATTCGCGATTCACCAGGCGCAGACCGTATTAAAGGCGGTGGCGGGTCTGTTTATGCTGGTGTTAGGGTTTTATCTGGGTGGCTGGTGGAATGGCCTGCTGAAGATTGAAAAGCTGGGCAGTCGATTATGGAAATATATCGAGCCGTTGGGGCGTAAGCTGATGCCGGTACAAACCCTGCCGCAAGCCTTTGTACTGGGTATGATTTGGGGCTGGTTGCCTTGTGGTCTGGTCTACAGTGTTTTGATCTTTACCCTGACGGCGACCAGCATTCAGGATGGGGCACTGATCATGCTTAGCTTCGGCCTGGGAACCTTACCTACCGTGATTAGTATGGGCTTGATGGCGGCGATGCTCAGTGCCTTTGTGCGTCAACCCTGGGTACGTCATGTCGCCGGTGCCCTGGTGGTACTGTTTGGTATCATGATGCTGTGGCAAGCTACTGATAGCTATGGTTCGGGCTGGTTGTCTTCCTGAGCAAACCTAGCTCAGTTCGATGGAGCAGATGCGGTTTCGTCCCAGCCTCTTGGCCTCATATAGTTGCCGGTCGGCGGCGTTAATCAACCCCTCTAGTGAAGCATCTTCGCGCTGAATATGGGCGATACCGGCACTAACCGTGACGGCAACCTGCTGCTTGCCCTGCCGGATTTCGCCTATGTTGCTCCGCAGGCGTCCAGCGATATCGATTGCGCTAATAAGATCGGTTTCCGGTAGAAATAGAATAAATTCTTCTCCTCCCCACCTGGCAAGAATGTCACCCGCACGTGAACCGCTATTTAGCACCGAGGCTATCGCGCACAGTACCTGGTCTCCGGTGCTATGGCCGAACAGATCATTTACAGACTTAAATCTATCGACATCGAACATGACCAGGGACATATTTCGCTGGTTGCGTAACCCTATACTCCACAGTGGGTTAACCAGTTCATGAAACGCCAGTCGGTTTTTGAGCCCGGTTAATGGATCAATACGAGCCAGCTTTTCCGCCAGGATTTTCTTTTCCTGTGCAATACGGAATTGATCGGCCAGAGCCATGGCCAACAAAATGGCATCGATCATGATGCCTATGTCCACCGCCCGGTAGGCGAGCTGGTGATAGGGTACCAGTCCCCAGACGGTTAACGCGGTAATACTGGAACCGATGACGTGGATCACCGAAGCGAGTAAGAAATACTTGGCCGATTTATTTCCAGCAAGCAGTGAAATTATCCCCAGTAGCACCATCGTAATGGAAAATAAAAAGACAAAAGAGAAGGAGAGTAACAGGGCGGTTACCTGGCTATTGAACAGTACGGCCAGTAGTTCGGCTCCAATAAAGCCGCCTGTACCTATGAGGATCACCCGGTGTATACGGGGAAAATGCTGTGCTGTTTTTAGGAACCGGGTAGCAAACATTAATCCACAAGTGGTAAACAGCAGCATCAGTGTTGGGTTCGACCACTGTTGCCATTGTGGTGAATCTGGCCACAACCACTTATAACCATGACCGGTATAGGAGATGTTCATCAGGATAAAGGCCGCTAGATAGAGAGAGTAATACAGGTAGCGGTTATTCTTGAGGCTGAAAAATAGCATCAGGTTATAGGCAAACAGGGCAAACAGGCCACCGTAGAGGATGCCATAACTGTATTGTTCTATGATCTGGCTGGCGGCATATTGACTATGATCGTCGAGGTAGATCGGGATGACCATCGGATCAGGGGTCTCTATGCGCAGATAAAGACTGGAATAGCCAGGCGGAAACGCTAGTTCAAGATTAAAAAAACGGCTGTTGTCTGCACGTTGAGAAAAAGGCTGTTTATCTCCCAACTGGTGTTGGGTGATTAATTTTTCATCGTTAAGAAGACAGACATTGATACGATCCAGCCATGAGGTTTGTAGAGAGAGATGGCGCGACAAGGTGTGAGGTTGCGGGTTCATCACCTCTACTCGCAACCAGACCGGTTCGGCGCCAATACCGAAGCTTAATACCTCGTTGTTCGAGGTATGAAAATCGCCTCGATGATGGGCCTCTATGGCTTGATGGA
>JABURU010000084.1 GCA_014762485.1 Gammaproteobacteria bacterium
TAGCCGAGGGTACCCGGTGTAATTCTTCCGCGGCGGCGGCAAATGTGCCTTTGCGGACGATGGTATCTACTACGCTCAATGCATCTAGGCTTAATCTCATGACGGCAACTCTTATTTTCGTTATTTCTGTAACATTTAATACCGTCAATATACCTTCTCCGTCAGCGCTAGGATACGTTTCTATAGGCTAAGTGCTTTTATGTTGTGGCGGGAAAATGCCAAAAACAGCGCATATTTGCACTCTTTTGGGTGTGAAGGTTGTGGAAGTATGGCAAATTGGGCGATAACAGATCTTAGAACCCGATTAATGTAGAGAATAGTTAGTGATCGGCGAAGAACAACAAATATTAGTGGAAGTAGGGGAGTATTCATTCTGTCTGGCACTGAATGAAGTGTTATCGATCATTCCTCCACCACAAATGATTCGTCTGCCGGCTACCCGTGGAGCTTTTACCCGTGCCTTCAAGTACCAGGATGAACTGGGGGCCACGGTTTCAGTGCGCCACCAACTGGAACTACCGGAAAGAGAAGACATGAGCAGTGGCCAGATATTACTTGGTCGGATTAATGGTCGCCTTGCCGGCTTCTGGTTTGATAAGGTCGATCGAATCCTTCGCATCGGCAGTGACTGCGAGCAGGTCGATTCCGAGTTTTATCGCCTATTACCCAATGATTCCATTCTTTCTTTAATCAGTGTCAATGGCCGCATCGTGCCGCAAGTTAGTCTTGCGGGCATGATTCGCTTCACCAACGCCGAAGAGTTTAAACGCTGGTACCAGGAAGATATTAAGGCCATTGAGAACGCCATACTGGTCAAACAGTGGGCCAATGAACAGGAGCTACAACAAAAAGCTGAGCAGGATACTGGCATAACGGATGCAGAGATCATCAGCCTGGAAGAGGTATATCAACTACTTGATGCAGCGGATGAGGTTGAAGCGGCAAGCATAATCAGCAGTGAAGCATTACCCGGCGAGCAGGAGCCAGAGTCTCTACCTGTAGAGCAGCGGGAAGAGGCTAATAAAGAGCTGGCGGAAACGGTTGTCGAGGATAGTGAGACTGAAGAGCTAGTCTCAACTCAAGAGGCAGGTAGCGACGCTGTCGAGCCGGAGCTAACGGAAGAGACGTCGTCGTTAGATGTAGAGGAGACTGCTCCCGTAACAGAGCCAGAAGCCATCAGCAATCTGGCGCTACCTGTCGAAGGCTCTGACGATGAAACTAGCCATCAAGCCATCGTTAACCGTATTGCTCAGCAACAGTTAGAAGCAGAGTCAGACTTATCCGCTGAAGAGCCACAAGAAGATGTCGTGCTACCCGATGCTCGGTTCAAGCTGGAGAAAAAGCGCGAACGCATGAAGCAGCGCATGAATGAGGGGCGTAGAACCCGCTTATCTGATTTTCAGATCATAAAAGTCAGTGAAGCATTTATTACCCGCATCAAGCGTCGAACGTTGAAGCCCCTGTTGAGGGGGAGTGTGTTGTCGATACTGTTGTTGTGTATTAATGGTACCACGCAGTTTATCCAGCAGCGGCCGGAGCCGATTCAGCAACTGGGGCAAATTATCCAGCAGCGGCCATTTGAATGGCCGCCATTACAGAAGTGGCTGGCCAGTGAGATGCCGATCTTCTACCGGTTATCTATTTCGTTTGAGTACCTGCAGGCGGATGCCCCCGTGACCGTTGACAAGCCCGAGGCATAACGCGAAGCGACAAAAATGGGGCGGTTTCGCCCCATTGTATTCTTACTCCTGAATGCCGCCTTCGGTCAATTTGGCAGGGCTGAGTAGCTCTTTTAATCGCTCTTCGGGTAGATCTGTTTCTTCCAGAGCAACATCGATCAGGGCACGACCTTCGGCATAGGCGCGCTTGGCGATCCTGGCGCCCAGCTCGTAACCAATAACCGGGTTCAACGCCGTTACCAGGATAGGGTTACGCTCCAGGGCTTCATTCAAGGTATCCTGGTTTACGCTGAACCCCGCAACCGCCTGGTCAGCTAACACCCGGGAGACATTGGCCAGTAACTCGATGCTTTGCACCAGGTTATAGGCCACCATCGGTAGCATCACGTTTAACTGGAAGTTGCCCGACTGGCCTCCCACGGTAATGGCCGCATCGTTACCGATCACCTGGGCGCACACCATCGTGGTTGCCTCTGGGATCACTGGGTTCACCTTACCCGGCATAATGGAAGAACCAGGCTGCAGAGACGGCAGGGCAATCTCACCCAGGCCTGCCAGTGGACCACTATTCATCCAGCGCAGGTCATTGGCGATCTTCATCATGCTGACCGCCACGGTCTTTAATTGGCCGCTGGTTTCTACCGCGGCATCCTGGCTGTTTAGTCCTTCAAAGAAATTATCCATCGAGCAAAATGGCACGTTGGTCAACTCAGTAATACGAGCCGCCACGCGGCTTCCCATCTCTGGATGGGCATTAATACCAGTGCCCACAGCGGTACCGCCAAGGGTTAATGCCGCGATGCGTGGCAGGCAGCCTTCAATGCGCTCTATGCCATGACGGATCTGGGAGGCCCATGCAGACAACTCCTGACCCATACTAATCGGCATCGCGTCCATCAGGTGGGTGCGGCCGGTTTTGATCACACCATTTAATTCTGGAATGCGCTTTTCTATCGTCTCGGCCAGGTGGTTCAGGGCGGGTAATAACTGTTCATGTATTGCCAGGGTAGCGGCAACATGAATCGCAGTGGGGAACACATCGTTAGAGCTTTGCCCCATATTCACATGATCATTGGGGTGTAGCGGCTGACCACTGTTCTGGCTGGCAAGCGTAGCGAGTACCTCGTTGGTATTCATGTTACTGGAGGTCCCTGAGCCGGTTTGAAATACAGCGATGGGGAAGTGCTCAT
>JABURU010000056.1 GCA_014762485.1 Gammaproteobacteria bacterium
GTACCACTATTCTGTGCGCCCTGTTCCCTCCATCAGCTGCACTACCGGGCGGAAGTGGCATTGGTGTCTTTGGCTGTGGGTCTTGGGTCGGTCTGGGTGCCAACGCTTCGGCGATGGTTGTTTCGCTGTTTAGCCATTGCTCGCGACTTAGGAAGCCCGTAACCGCGAGCGCCAGCAACAGCATCGCGGCGATTGCCTTGATGTATAACTTGCCGGTCGGGTGGAGTGATTTACCAGGGTTGTTTAGCACATATAAAAGGTGTTCGCCTGCCAGTTGATTTATTTGCGCAATATTGCCATGTGATGACTTATAGATATGCTTCACCACCGAACGGGTAAACGGGGTGTCGCCATCAAAGCCGGCACTTTGCATACGGTGATGTATGTAAGACTCGGTGCGCGCGGCATCCAGTAACGGAAGCTCCATGGTATGACTGATGCTCTCACCCATCGCCACCAGGCCAGGCTGGGCCAGTGTCTGCTGGATAGAGGGCTCGGCAAAAAGGATGACTCGCAACAGTTTGCCATGCGGGCCGTTCACTTCTGCCAGCTTGATCAGAAAGGTCAGGCTTTCCGCCGAGAGTAGATGAGCATCATCCACCAGTAATACGGCACCGTCTTCACCACGAACCATCTCCTGAACCTGGCGAATAAATGAATGGATGGAGTTATCCATCACCGGTGGTAACTGGTACCCCTTGCTGATGGCTATCAACAGGTCATCCGGGCTCATTGAGGAACGCGCGGACACACGGCTGATATAGAGCTCGTTATCAACCAGTGAGGCAAAGTGATTTAACAGGGTGGTTTTTCCACTACCCGGCTCGCCGGTGACCAATAGTAACAGATCGCTATAGCGGCTGTAGTGCTGGATCATGCCGATACGCTGGCTGATCTCACTATCATTAAAAAAGCTAGCCTGATCGACTTCGGCAGAAAACGGCTCACGCTCCAGGCCAAAGTGCTCCTGATAGTCTAGCTTTTCATCACTCACCCATTCCATTGATCATGCCCCCCGTTATTCCTGCTCATCACCCTTGGCAAACACAACACGGTAACCACGTTTCACCTGCGCATCTCGAACCTTGATGAGCGCAGCCTGTGCCTCTTCGCGACTATTATAATGTTCACGCTGCAAACGTCCCGACGACCCCTGGTTACCGGTCTCCTTTACCAGCGTCCAGCCGTCCAGCAGATCCTCCTGTAGAAACAGGTGGTAAAAGCGTGGCGGCTTTTCCGGGTTAGGTGGTGTCTGCATATAGATACGCATGAATTATTCGGTTGCCTCTGTACGATTGAAATCGGTCTTCACACTTCTTCCGACATCGGTTGTCATTAATATAATAGGTGAATTTTATAACGAAATACCCGCTATGGGTCGCAATTCCTTCTTCACATATTAGGTTAATGTTGTCGGGTTAAAGATACGTTCATATTCCAGAATCGCATATCGATCCGTCATACCGGCTATATAGTCAGCCACGACTCTTGCCCGCCCCCTGATACCATGCTCGGACTCGCCCTGCTTTAGCATAATCTGCGTGTCTGGCGGCAGGATACGGGGATCTTCCATATAAGCATCAAATAACGCCTCGAGTATACGCTTGGCTTTATTGCTCATGCGATGTACACGGTAATGACGATAAAGGTTCTCTCGCAGGAAGCGTTTTAATTGTTGATTGGCCTCCTGCATCTCATCACTGAAGCCTATGAGTGGTGCCGCTTGATGACGCACATCTTCAATATCGTGCGGTTTGACCATCTCGATGCGTTTACGACTGGCATCAATCAAGTCCACCGCCTGTGTATTGATCATACGACGGATGATCTCATGTATACGACGACGACCATTAAGATCCGGATACTGCTTCTTCACCGCTTCAAACTGACTTTTGAACAGGCTCACTTCGCATAGCTGTTCAACTGTGATTAGCCCTGCACGCAAGCCATCATCGACATCGTGATTATTGTAGGCAATGGCATCAGCTATATTGGCCGACTGCGCTTCCAGGCTGGGCTGTGTTTTATTAATAAACCTTTCGCCCACATCTCCCAGTTGTTCAGCATTTTTTATGGCACAGTGCTTGAGGATGCCTTCACGCGTTTCAAACGTGAGATTTAGGCCGGTAAAGTCGGCGTAGCGCTCTTCCAGCTCGTCAACGATACGTAATGATTGCAGGTTATGCTCAAAGCCACCGTACTCTTTCATGCAGTCATTCAACACATCCTGCCCGGCGTGACCAAACGGGGTATGCCCAAGATCATGAGCCAGGCAAATGGCCTCTATCAGATCTTCATGCAGCTCCAGCATGCGCGCAATCGCTCGACCAATTTGCGCCACTTCTATCGAGTGCGTCAGGCGGGTACGGAACATATCGCCTTCGTGGTTGACGAATACCTGTGTCTTGTACTCCAGGCGACGGAAGGCCGAGGAGTGAACAATGCGATCGCGATCGCGCTGGTATTCACCCCGGTATATGGGAGAGGTTTCAGTGTGTCGACGCCCATGCGACCTCTCTTCCAATGCTGCGTAGGGCGCCAGGCTCATCTTCATCCCTCGACCGAGCGGTGGGCATCGAGCGTGTCGCGCAATACCGCTGGTTCAAAATCACTGGTAATAACGGCCTCGCCCAGTGACTTTAGCAAGACCAGTCGCATCTGCCCGGCTTCAACCTTTTTATCCACCGACATTAGGTCGAGAAACTTTTGCTGTTTCATCGACGCGGGATAACGTGTAGGCAACCCAGCCTTGTCGATGATGTCATCGACCCGCTCTACATCATGCTCACTCAGCCAGCCCATGCGTTGCGACATATCGGCAGCCATTAACATGCCGGTTCCTACCGCTTCACCGTGTAACCACTC
>JABURU010000230.1 GCA_014762485.1 Gammaproteobacteria bacterium
ATCGTCGGCAGCGTCAGATGTGTATAAGAGCAAGCAATATACCCGCCATGTTTGGCGACAATGCCACCAAGCCAAGCAAAAACCTGCGCCTGATTATCAACCTGCAGCCCGCCGAGTCATTTCAAAGCCATGACTATGACCGCCTGTATGGCACGGTCAGTAATATAGATGTAATGAATGTCGAGATTCCCGAGGTTACGATCCCAGTTGCCCCGGGGCGAAACCTGGCAGTACTGGTAGAAGGTGCGGTACGTAATCACTTATTACGAAATAATGGTTATAATGCAGCGGATCAATTTATTCAACGGCAAAGCAAACTGATGGATACCAATCATCAATGAAGTTACTGATCATCAGCGGTATGTCCGGCTCCGGTAAGAGTGTGGCTTTAAATGTCCTTGAGGATATTGGCTATCTCTGCATCGATAACCTGCCACTGGGTTTACTACCCTCATTTGCCAAGCAGTTAGGCACCGAAACCTATGCCGATGTCGACAAGGTGGCAATCGGTATCGATATTCGTAACCGTGGTGAAGATCTAGCTCAGTTTCCACAACTGCTCGACTCATTAAACATGATGGGCCTGGAGTGCCAAACCTTCTTTTTAAATGCCAAGCACGATATCCTCATTAAGCGCTTTAGCGAAACCCGGCGTAAACATCCATTAAGTAGCGAACAGCTGCCGCTAAATGAAGCCATAGAACAAGAGTTTTTACTGTTAGATCCCGTAATTAGCCATGCTGATCTGCAAATCGATACCAGCTATACCACCTTGCACCAGCTACGTCGGCAAATTATCGAGCGGGTTAATGCCCTTACCCATCATAATATGTCGATACAGCTGCTATCATTCGGCTTCAAGCATGGCATACCAACCGATGCGGATTTCGTCTTTGATGTACGCTGCCTACCTAACCCTCACTGGATTCCAGAGTTACAGTCACTAACCGGCAGAGACAAGGGCATTGTTGATTACCTGTCAAAATCCGATTCTGTGAACCAGATGCAAGAACAATTAGGCCAGTTCATTCATAACTGGATACCAGAGTTCAAGGCAGATAATCGAAGCTATTTAACTATAGCCATTGGTTGTACCGGCGGCCAACACCGCTCAGTCTATATGGTGGAGCAATTGGGTAAGCAATTACAGGCTCAACATTCCGACCTCATGATTCGTCACCGGGAGCTGGCATGAGCGTTTCCATCCTCATAATCAGCCATGCAAAAATCGGCGAGGCATTTCTGCAAACCGCCACTGATATACTGGGTGGCTCCCTGCCATTAAATGTTCGCCTGCTGCCAGCAGAGATGGGCTGTGATCCTGATAAAATATGTAGTGATGCGGAAGCCATTATTGACGAAATAGATGATGGTAGTGGTGTATTGATATTAACCGATATATTTGGCGCCACACCAAGTAACATTGCCAATACGGTTTTAAGCCATCGCGATGTATGCGTGATAACCGGGCTTAACCTTCCTATGTTAATTCGTACCCTGAACTACCCGCACCTGAGCATAGACGAGCTATGTGATAAGGCATTAAAAGGCGGTAGTGAAGGAATTATGCACTGTGAAAAGAACCACTAACATGATCGAAAAAGAATTACCTATTATAAATAAGTTGGGTTTACATGCTCGTGCAGCCGCAAAGCTGGTAAACCTGGCATCAGGGTTTGATAGCGATATCCAGGTAGCCAAGGATGGTCACTGGGTGAATGGAAAAAGTATTATGGGTGTGATGATGCTTGCCGCAGCGAAAGGCAGCACGATACGCATCAAGGTAGACGGTAATGATGAGTCGCAGGCATTAAACGATATTGAAGTCCTGATCGCCGATCGTTTTGGTGAAGATGAGTAACGCTAAGCCGTTATTATCTTTATATAAGTTTTACAATTTCTCTTTCTCTCCTGATAGCTACCTCTGTTACACTGTATAGCAAGGGGGGGTCTATGCCTGAAGCCACACAAGTAGAAGAAGCTCAGCAAGATACGCTTCAGCGTTTTTCCGATGTACTGGAACATGGCTCGCTGGCCCAGGTGTATGCGATGCTGCAATCCATGCATACGGCTGAGATAGCCTATATCCTTGAGTCCCTGCCCACCGACATTCGTAAAACCGTATGGGGATTAATACGTCCCAATATCGACGGCGATCTATTATTGCACTTAAACGATAACCTGCGTGCCAGCCTGATCAGTGAAATGGCTCCGCAGGAGCTGGTGGCTGCCGCCGAAGGTCTGGAGACAGATGATCTGGCCGATCTTTTGCCAGAGATGCCCGTTGATGTAACCGAACAGATTCTGCAATCTCTGGATGAACAAAACCGTCGCAGTGTTGAACACGTCATGAGCTTTGACGAGAACACCGCTGGCGGCCTGATGAACACCGATACGATACAGATTCGTCCCGATATTACGATAGATGTGGTACTACGCTACCTGCGTTTACGCGGTAATCTACCGGATGCAACCGATAGCCTGATGGTGGTTGATCGTGAAGGTCAGCTCCTCGGTACCCTCAGCCTGACCCGTTTGCTGACCAGTGAAGCCGGGGCCACCGTCGCCGAGGCAATGGAAAAAGAAGTGCAATCCATTAGCGCCACCACCCCGACCGTGGAAGTGGCCAAACTATTTGAACATCGTGATCTTATCTCCGCCCCGGTCATCGATGATGATGGCTACCTGATAGGCCGTATCACCATCGATGATGTGGTCGATGTCATTCGTGATGAGGCGGATCACTCCTTCATGGGGATGGCGGGCCTGAACGAGGAAGAGGATCTGTTTGCCCCGGTGATCGCCAGTAGCAAGCGCCGCACTATCTGGCTGGGGGTGAGTGTGCCATGTCACCACCTCTAACA
>JABURU010000053.1 GCA_014762485.1 Gammaproteobacteria bacterium
GACCCTGCTGTCATCGTCGAGAACTAATACCATGACTGCCTTTACACGTTCTAATAATAATGTGATACATATTCTGCCAGACGCCCGACTTAAGCGCATGGCTAATGTAATTCTTGACCAAATTGATACAAATTCCAGCGGTTCGTGTGTCAAAAACGTAGATTTTGTGAAAGATTTAATCGAACGTCGCAAAGTTGTTTCAGGATCTGATATCACTTAAGAGATATATAGTAGTGTTAAATTTTGTAAAATTGATTTACATATCAATAAAGAAGGTATAATTATATATGAGCAACAGCACAGATAATGACTGGTTAAATGTTATCTCTAATGTTGTCGACAAACTGGGTGGAGATCCTTGCTTACTTGCGATTGTAGTCGTGTTTGTCATTTGTGCCTGGATTATTAAGGGAAATAACCGGCACCAGTTAGAGATGGAACAAATTAGGCTCTCACAGAGAATCACAAAAGGAGATTAAGATATGGGTCCTATCGAGCTCGCATTATTATTCTCGTTTATCTTCTTTGTTTTATGGCGTTATCGTATTCAGACAGACAAGCTAGCTATTGCTCGTCGTGCTGATATGGTGCCTGTCGTAAAAGCGATCATGGGAGATGATAATTCATCTGAACTACTGAAGACGCTTTCAGGCATTTTGTTTGTGCATAGCATGGATCCATGGGTGCTAGTTAAAGCATTCGCATCATGGCCTTTTATTGTTTTGCTGAGAAAAAAAGATCCAGCTCAAGGCTTATCGGAAGAAGAAAGCAAAAAATATCGTGAGGTATTAAAGCACTTTTTTAAAGTGAACTCAGTTGCTGCCCCTCATTGGTATATTGTATTTGTTATGATCATGTTTACCCTTGCGGTTCCCTTTATTATTATTGGGCTGATTAAGCGTGTGTGGCGTTCTACTATGCCGTCACTCGAATCATCATTGATTCGTTCATCAGGCTTTCATAACGCACATTAATAAAAAGGCCGGTTAACCCGGCCTTTTTTCTATCGGTGTGATTAGTCGGTACCAGGAGAGTTCTGCTTTTTACCCTCCACCCATTTTCGTATGCTGTCTTTGTCTTGCTCGCAGCTGCGAGCCACCTCGACCACATCACCACACCATTGATACAGTCGATCGTTTGTCACTATAGCTTCGGCAGCTTGCGTGGTTGCAGGTATTGGCTGGGTGGTTCCAGTCGTTCGATCTGGATTTCTTTGACCGGCTCGGATCCGCAGGCCTGCAACAATAACATCAGGCACCCGCTTGCGAAGGTGATCGCGTAACGCTTCGTTTTCATACTTGGCACTCTCCAGTAATCCCAGCGCCGTATCACGATCCACACGCAGGGCTTCATTGAATTGCGACTGGGCAACCTGCAGCTCATCACGCAACACACGCTCTTCTTTGTATTGCTTGATGGTTTTATGCTGCTTATTAATCGTCGCCGTGGCGGCCACCAGGCTGGCGCGGGTATCAATATAATCATTAACACCCCACCAGCCCGCCAGGAACAATAAGATCAAGACGGTGATCTTAGTCATCATGTCGGCTTGCCTTTTAATGCGTCTGCCAGTGCTGGCCACTTCCATGCAATCACCGCCAACGTCACTTTATGTAAGGCGTTCGCTACCGGGCCAACCGTGCTGGCGGTAAACAACCAGAACCACAACTCAATGCCCGTGGTATCCACTAAATATCCAACCACCGAGGCCACCATGGCCAGCAGGCTCGATGTGGCATACACCCGTCGTCGCTTCTTGCGCTTAGGCAGGCGCATGTAAAACACACGCTTGATCTGCTCAGTGGCCAGCGATACCACCAGCAACATAACCACCAGCGCATGCCACTGGCTCGCATCCAGTAGCATCAGTGCGTACTGGGTAATCATATTTATATCCATTCTGCCCTCATATTCACTTGCTGTTTAAAGTACTCCCATGGGAAGTGCTTACCCGGGTCCCGCTTGCGAGCACGTTTGTCTTTTGGGTGTGCCTGGTTCCACTCTTTGCGCACCTGGTCATGGCCACGGATCCAGCGCGGTGAAAAGTTGTGGCGCATACAGCGATCAACATACAACTCGATACACGCCTCAATCTGATCATCGGTATAAGCCGGCAGCCCCTTGTAAGGCTTGCCATGCACACTTAGAATCTCGGTGCCCGTTGTCCATCCGTTGCACCAGTCACGCCCCAGCATGCGGCTGCGGCCAGCGTGGGCGGCCTTGCGGTTCTCAGGCATCAGTTGAATGATGGTGCCGTCACGGTCAATCAGCTCCGTCGCGCCGTAACCGTAATCAATGAAAATCTGTTTAATGGCATCAATGTCGAAAGGGTCGGCTGGGTTGGTGTTAATGGCTGAGATGTAGTGAATCACCCCGCCTTCGATGGTGATCTCCTCACCCCATAGATGTTCGGGCAAGTAGTTCTGCACGGTATTCATGAGCGGTTCACCTGCTTCACAAACCGCGTCACCTGCTCCAGTAATCGCACCCCACCCAGACCACCGAGCGCGCCCAGGGCAATCTGCTGCCAGAAGCCCAGCCCCTGCATCACGCCCAGCGCATGCAGTAACACCGCACCGATAAAGGCCAGAATGGCCTCACCAACAAACTCACGGGGATTAAACGGCTTGTCATCTTTCAACACGCGGCCAACCACGCCCATCACCACCAGGGCGATGGTCGCTAATAGTGTGCGCACCTCGGGCGAGGTGGCAGCGTGTGCAAGTTCTTTTTCAGGCGGCATGGGCTGAACATAGCGCCAGCCCTGTGAAACGTCGTCCGAAACGGTTCAAAACGTTGGGGCAGTTGGCCAGGCAACATTATACGGGTCTTGATCAATGCTGCTGCCGAGCTGGCGCAAGT
>JABURU010000124.1 GCA_014762485.1 Gammaproteobacteria bacterium
ACGGTCCAGTGCATGATGCGTTCGTTCTTGGTCCAACGTTCAACCGTTTTACCAGAACGACCACCTTCAATCTTCACGGGGCCTTTACCAAAGTGGAACCAAAGCAAGGCGCCTAGAGATACCAGCATACCCAGTGCACCGATAGTCGCGATCGGGCCATTGCGCAACAGGCGCCAGTTTTGGCCTTCACCCTGAATCAGTACACCGTTTACATCTTTATTGGATGTATAACCGGAATTACCTTCACGAACACTGCGCCAGTAGTTGGCACGAGGATTCTCTCCTTGCCAGGTTTTGTCTTCAGCCTGAACCGAAGCGCTCAGTCCCTGATAGACATAACCTGATAAAGGTAGAACAAATACCGCCAGCATCATCATCACAAAAGACCATGCCATGATCTTTTTGCGACGTGCCAATCGGCTTTGTTGGTTAGTTTCTACATTGCTCATCGCAACCTCCAGCTCAGCGATCCATCTGCGTAGCTTGCAAACGTTTTAGCAAGCGTTGCTGATGTTCGCTGCTCTTTGATACAGCCACCAGGGGATCTGTCGGTCCTTTATAGGAACCAGGGCTATGAATAGTGAAGCTTACACTTTCATAACAGCCGGTTAACACAACCGACAAGACCGCTACGGGGATTAACACGCTCAATTTTTTGAACATTGTCTTCATCCTTTTTTATAAACCAGGTGTGACACTCGTTAGAGCATCACACCCATCGCTTATCAGGATTTGCCGTAGGCCTTATCCCAACCCCAGGTCTGTGGACGACCGCTACGCTTCATCACACGCTCACGGTAGATGTCGGATACGACATCGCCGTCACCGGCAAGCAGCGCCTTGGTAGAACACATCTCGGCACACAGAGGCAATTTGCCTTCCGCGATACGATTGCGACCATACTTCTCCAGCTCCGCTGCAGAATTGTCGTCTTCGGGACCACCGGCACAGAAGGTACATTTGTCCATCTTGCCGCGAACACCGAAGGCCGACTCCTGCGGATACTGAGGAGCACCGAAAGGACAGGCATAGAGGCAGTAACCACAGCCGATACATTTGTCCTTGTCGTGTAGTACAACACCGTCTTCAGTGGTGTAGAACACATCAGTAGGACAAACCGCCATACAAGGCGCATCGGTACAGTGCATACATGCAACTGAGATAGATTTCTCACCTGGCTCACCGTCATTCAGTGTTACTACTCGACGACGGTTTACACCCCAGGGTACCTCGTGTTCGTTTTTACATGCTGTCACACAGCCGTTGCACTCGATGCAGCGCTCTGCGTCACATAGGAACTTCATACGAGCCATTGTGTTGTCTCCTTATTAGTCTGCATCAAGCTTTAGAGATACGGCACAGAGAGGCTTTAGTTTCCTGCATCTGTGTTACCGAATCATAACCATAGGTAAAGATGGTGTTCGCCGCTTCACCCACAACGTAAGGCTGGGTGCCTTCGGGATACTTGTCACGCAGGTTCTTGCCCTGGAACTCACCGCCGAAGTGGAATGGTGTAAACACCACGCCCTCTTTCACTCGGCGAGTAACCATTGCCTTGACCTTGATACGACCGCCCTCAGGACCTTCAACCCAAATGCTGTCACCATCCCTGATACCGTTGTTATTGGCATCTACTGGATTGATCTCTGCGAACATATCCTGCTGCAGTTCAGCCAACCATGGATTAGAACGGGTCTCTTCACCGCCTCCTTCATACTCAACCAGACGACCACTGGTGTGGATCAGTGGGAAGTCGTTGGAGTAATCCTTGGACTGGATAGAAGCGTAGCGAGTAGGCAGACGATAGTGCGACTTGCGGTCCTCGTAAGTTGGGTACTTGGCCACCAGATCACGGCGATTGGTGTACAGAGGCTCACGATGTACCGGTACCGGATCCGGGAAGGTCCAGACCACGGCGCGGGCCTTGGCGTTACCAAATGGTGCACAACCGTGCTTGATAGCAACACGCTGGATACCGCCGGATACATCGGTCTTCCAGTTCTTACCTTCGGCGGCCTTCTTCTCAGCCGCGGTCAGGTCATTCCACCAGCCCAGCTTCTTCAGCATCGCGGCGGTAAACTCTGGATAACCATCCTTAATCTCAGCGCCTTTACTGTAGGAACCGTCAGCCAGCAGGCTAACACCATCACGTTCCACACCGAAGCGAGCACGGAAGTTCAGGCCACCTTCGGCAACGCTCTTGCTGGTGTCATATAGAATGGGTGTACCTGGGTGCTTCTGCTCCGCAGTACCCCAGCATGGCCATGGCATACCGTAGTATTCGCCATTGGTAGAACCACCTTCACCCTTCAGGGTAGTGGTGTTAAAGGTGTGCCAGTTTTGCTGATGCTCTTTCAGACGCTCAGGTGACTGACCGGTGTAGCCGATGGTCCACATACCCTTGTTAAATTCGCGGGTGATGTCTTCGATCAGAGGCTCTTCACCGTTAACCTTGATGTTCTTCAGCAGCTGATCCGCAAAGCCCAGCTTCTTGGCCAGCTTGTTCATGATGGTGTGATCAGGCAGAGATTCGAATAGTGGATCGAAAATCGTGTCACGCCACTGCAGTGAACGGTTAGAGGCGGTTACCGAACCGTAGGTCTCGAACTGGGTCGCCGCTGGCAGCAGGTATACGCCATCGGTACGGTCATGCATTACCGCCGAAACGGTTGGGTATGGATCGATGATCACCATCATATCCAGTTTTTCCATCGCTTCCTTCATCTCTGGACCACGGGTCTGAGAGTTAGGTGCATGGCCCCACAGAACCATCGCTCGAATATTGTCTTTCTGGGCAATATTCTTCTTGTCTTCCAGGATACCGTCAATCCAGCGAGAAACCGGGATACCTTTGGTATTCATTGGAGAAACAGGCTTGCCTTTGGCTTTTTCATAGCTGCCCTTATCAAAACGTGATGCAACCCAGTTGTAATCCAGGTCCCAAACGCCAGACCAGTGCTTCCAGGCACCAGCAGACAGGCCATAGTAGCCAGGCAGGGAGTGTGACAGTACGCAGAAATCGGTCGCGCCCTGTACGTTATCGTGACCACGGAAGATGTTGGTACCGCCACCGGCTGTACCCATGTTACCCAGCGCCAGCTGGAAGGCACAGTAAGAACGAGTGTTGTTGTTACCGATGGTGTGCTGAGTACCACCCATACACCAGATGAAGGTTCCTGGAGTGTTCTTCGCCATCATCTCTGCGGCAGCACGAACATCCGCTTCACCGATACCGGTGACACGCTCAACTTCTTTAGGCGTCCACTTGGCAACTTCGGAACGGATTTCATCCATACCGTATACACGTTGCTTAATGAAGTTCTTGTCTTCCCAGCCATTCTTAAAGATGTGCCACATCATGCCCCAGATAATGGCTACGTCGGAGCCAGGACGGATAGGCAGGTGCAGGTCAGAATGGGCAGCGGTACGAGTATAGCGTGGGTCGATACATACGACCTTGGCGCCACTTTCCTTCGCACGCATGATGTGCTGTACCGCAACAGGGTGCGCTTCAGCAGGGTTAGAACCGATCAACAATACCGACTTGGAGTTGTGTATATCGTTGAAGGAGTTGGTCATCGCACCGTAACCCCAGGTGTTGGCTACACCGGCGACCGTGGTGGAGTGACAGATACGTGCCTGGTGGTCAACGTTGTTGGTACCCCAGAGGGCAGCAAACTTACGGAACAGGTAGGCCTGTTCGTTGTTGAACTTGGCAGAACCCAGCCAGTAAACCGAGTCAGGACCAGATTGCTCACGGATAGACAGCATCTTGTCGCCGATTTCGTTAACCGCCTGCTCCCATGAAACGCGCTTCCACTTGCCGCCTTCCATTTTCATTGGGTATTTCAGGCGACGTTCACCGTGGCCGTGCTCACGTACAGAAGCACCCTTGGCACAGTGTGCACCCAGGTTAAACGGATGGTCGAAGGCTGGCTCCTGGCCAGTCCATACACCGTTTTCAACTTCGGCGTAGATACCACAACCTACTGAACAGTGAGTACATACACTACGTACCGTTTCGGTCTTACCACCGGCAGTTGATGCGGCCTCGGCCTTCTTCATCATACCTGGTGTCAGCATGGTACCCAGAGCGGCACCACCTGCGGCGATACCGGAATTTCTCAGAAAGGCTCGACGGCTGATGCCATTACCTGTCTGACCTGTCATCTGATCGGCTTGCTGCGCGACCTGAGACGATTTCTTTTTCAATTTCATCTGCTAGCTCCTCAGTTACGCAACAATTACGAACGAGCGGATTTATAGTAATCACGAATATGTTGAGTTTCGTGATATCCCTTGGCAGCGGTCTTCTTCACCTCAGCGGGCTCAACGCTCGCCACGGCTTCGCCAGTTGCCATCCCCAACGCCACTGCACCACCTGCAGCTGCGGCGCCTTTCAAGAACTCACGTCTTTCCAGGGTTTTTTTCTCAGCCATCGTTTTACTCCTCTCACAAATGCGAGAAACTAAATTGACCCTCGGTTTCCCAAGAGCCCCTTATGTCATCATTGAGAAATAGGCTTCCTCAATGTCCATAAACTGCTTGCCCAGTTGGCCCACTGAACGATAAAAGCGGGCCGCATCGGCAACCATCAAATCTTCCATAAAGCGCCCAATCCAGGACCCGATATGTTGTTGAAAGAAATCCTTCTGCTGGTCATAACCGATGCCTTCTTGCAGCATCATGGCCATCACCTCGAACAATGCAGCGGCATGGTCTTCCGGTTCATGCACCGAATCTTCACGCTCATAACCGAGTATCTGCAGATCCTGACGAAGTTTGGCCAGCGGCTTTTCCATCAGGAACCCGGTTAAATACCAGGATGCAAATGGCACCAGCTCACCGCGTCCAATACCGATAAATAACTGGTGATATTCATCTGCCAGCTCATCGGTCTTGGCCATATCTGCGGCCATTCTGAGCTCAGCCCAGGCCTTTACCATCGGCGAGGCGTCATCTGGTTGAGCCTCAATCTGACGCAACTGGTTTAACAGGCTTTCATCCGGCTCAGCTCTCAGCATTTGAGCCAGCAGCATGTACAACTGCATACGCAGTGCCTGCTCTTCCTCTTGCGCCATCTCGGCTGAAATTTCCTCTTCGCGTGATTGTTCTAATGCGTTATTCATTCTCATTTACCTATGTATGCAGTTAACGAGCCAGTTAATTTGGGAATAAAGGGAGAAATAAGGAGTGATATTCCAAACAGTGTTGGAATAATTCCCCTGCACTCCATCAGGTTGGTCATTTTGTCGCGGGCCATTTTGTCCCCCGACACAATTACGCCACATTGCCAGCTGCTCATGCCCATCTTCAGCTATTTAGCTCTTGGGCAAACATGTCGCGAACGCGGCAGTCTTCACACATCAACAGGCGGCGTTTTTGTTCCTCAGACTGGAACATATGGTGGCCACTGAGCTTTTCCTGGATCAGGCCAATGGCGCTTTGCGTGGCGAATGGCTTGCCACAGCTGGTACAGCAGAACGGTTCTTCTTCATGCAGGGTGCGTTGCTCCTGTGCCCAGTCATTGCGGAAGGCGTAACGCGACTCCAGTGTGATGGCATTCTCAGGACAGGCCTTGCTACACATGCCGCACTGTACACAGGATGATTCGTGGAAATTCAGCTTGGGAACGTCATTACCATCAGACAGCGCCTCGGCCGGGCACACCGCGACACAAGACATACACAAGGTACAGCTATCTTTGTTGACACTGATCTGGCCAAACGGCGCCCCGGCGGGCATGGCAATCACTTCCGGTTGTTCAGATGCATGCTGATATAAATGGTCAACCGCCCCGCGCAAGGTATAACGCTTTTCATCCAGCAGCATGAACGAAGCTACCGGGAGCGGCTCAGCGCTATCCGTGAAACTCGCCACAGATGCCAGTGAGCCAGCCCCCTGCTCGCTATCCAGCACCGTAATGCGGTTGGCATCAAAGCCCATACCTGTTAACAGGCTGCGTGCGTATTCCAGTTGTGAGGCCAGCGCGTCATGTACCTTTTGCTGGCTAGCCTGTAACAGGATGACCACTTGATGAGCGGAGAATGCCAAGGTAGATAACCACATCTCCATTCCCACAGAGCCAGCCTCTTCCACGACAAACGGCATGACATGCTCACCCAGTTCGGACAGCTGCTCCTGCACCCATTCTTCACCCGCTTCGCTGTCATGAATTAACAGCGTGGCATGTTGTCCGCCCGCTTCGTTGTAGGCCTGCAGCAAACGACGGACACGGTTTAATGTGTCATTCAAGCGAGGATAGGCATAACGGATCGCGCCGGTAGGACAAACCGTGGCGCAGGTACCACCGCCCTGACATAAAAAAGGATCGACGCTGATCTTTTCGGCCAGAGAAGTAATCGCTTCGGCGGGACAGGCGTCCAGGCAACGTCGGCATGCCTCCAGGCCTCGTCGCCCGTGAGCACAGATGTTTTCGTTGTATTCAAAAAACTTGGGCTTCTCAAACTCACCCTGCATCTCTTCAATTTGCTCGATCGCAAACTGAACCGCCTCATCCCCCTTAGGCGCAAAGTAACCAAACGGTTGCATCTCGCGCTGCCAGTATGGCTTGGCGGAAAGGTCCAGTACCAGGTCAAAGTACTTGGTCTTGTCACCTTTTAGCATCGCCAGATTCATCTCGCCTTTGTCACCTTCGACAAACGCGGAGAATTCACCCGGGTGGCCTTCCAGCTTGCTGACCATCGGTGTGTGCACACTATCTAATGCCGCCATACTGGCTTTTACTTTCTCAAACTCAGCTGGCTCGGCAATGATTAATACACTTCCCCTGGACTGGTAGGTTACCAGCGAGGTGGATTGCACCTGTATATCCTGTATCGCCTGCATTGCTGACAAGCGTGCCTGGCCATTGGTGCTGCTAGCTTTTAATTTGGAAATCATCTCACTCATTTATTTGTCCTGATTGGTTAGATCTCTTCGGCTTCGCCCAAGTCATCGATTGGATCCTCAATATCATCTTCATACCCGGTCTCGTCATCAGTCTGACTCATGGCAACCGGCTCTTCTTGTTCTAGCTCTTCATTCTCGGCCTGCATCCGCTCTTTGGCTTCTGCCTCGGCCTGCATCTGCTTTTCTTTCTCACGCTGCTCTTCCACCTTTGCCATACGCTTCATGTCATGGGTAATGATGTCGCCCAGGACCTCAAAGGTAGTGTAATCCTCATCATAGTCATCCAGGCCATCGACAATGTTCAGTCCAGGCATATGAAACATTTTGCGCAGTGCCGCCTTGCGCACCTGTTCACTGACCTTTTCTGATAAAAATATGCCGTAATCGCTAGACTCATTTAATGAATCCAGTGATGGCATATCGTTATCGGTGAGTTCGTTAATGGCTTCTTTCTGCTGCTGCAGTTCTTCTTCGGTAAGAGTCTGCTCTTCTTCTACCGGTAACTGCTTTTCTGCACGCTGTTGCTGTTTTAGGCGTGACCAACGATTTGCAAACCCCTCTTTACTCATTGGATCATCCCGCGCTGCGTACCCGGCTCTTCTTCTTTCCAGTTTTTTAACTTACGTTTCTTTTTCTTCTCTGGAACGTAGTGTTGCAGAATATAGGCCTCAACCCATTGGTGAAGCTCTTTCGGCATAGGAACGGTATATACCTCGTCATCTGTTTCCAGGTATGCCGCGGCTTCGTCATAGCTGGCCGAAACCAGTAATGGTTGTAAACCTTCTTCTACTTCATCTCTGCGACAAACTATATATATAGTGGGATTGTCAGAAAGCATGTTGTAGTAATAGCTTTCACATTCATCCTTATAGAGCGTAACGGCGTACCCGGGAAAGAGGATCTGTTCGCTTTTATCATCACGATGTATCACTTCACTATCCGCATCGTTAGCCAACTGGCGCTCTCCGACCACAACACCTATGGCAGCCCATTGTTCGGTCTCCCAGATATTGTTGGACACGGTAGTTTTCTGCATCACAATGGAAAGAGGAAAAGATTCCTGTAGAGATTGTTCCAGCATCGATTTCTCACTTGTGTGAATATTTATCCTTCTATTAAGGCAATTTGCATACCAGAAGAAAAAACACCGAAATAACGCAGCGAAATGACATAAAACCAGGTCAAAATGTCCCACAGGGTGACGGAGTGATGACTATTGACCCATTTACAGCGGTCTTTATCTTTCTAAGGCGATGGAATAAAGCGGTTTATAAAACAGGTATGCTTCTTGCAGATTCACTCGTTAGCACAATAAAAGATCGTGGTTATGAGTGAGAAAATACCTGCACTAATAGATAAGTTCGGACGCGAGATTAACTATGCTCGCATTTCCATTACGGATCGTTGCGATTTTCGCTGTGTCTATTGCATGAGCGAAGACATGAAGTTTGAGCCCCGCAACGAATTATTAAGCCTGGAAGAGATTGCGCAAATTGGTACCAGCCTGTCAGAGCTAGGCGTACGTAAATTGCGCATAACTGGCGGTGAGCCCCTGGGTCGCAAGAATGTGATGTGGTTATTTGAACACCTGGGTGGGCTGGAAAATATTCGTGATCTCACCATCACCACAAATGGTAGCCAGTTACCGAAGATGGCCCGGGCATTGGCAGAAAGCGGTGTAACACGCGTTAATATCAGCCTCGATAGCTTGCAGCCCGAACGCTTTAAGCGCATTACCCGTACCGGAGATCTTGATAAAGTACTGGATGGCATTCATGCTGCCGCCGATGCCGGATTTAAACGCGTCAAGCTTAACACGGTGGCAATGAAAGGTCGCAATGATGATGAGCTCCTCGATATTGTCGACTTCGCTCGTAACACCGGCATAGACGTGGTCTTTATTGAAGAGATGCCGCTAGGTAATACCTCTAATCATGATCGGCAAGAAACTTATTGTTCCAGTGACGAGGTGCGCAGCATTATCGAACAAAAATATGAACTCATTGCCACCACCGAGAATACCGGTGGGCCGTCACGTTATTTCCGTATGAGCGACAGTGACTCTCGCATAGGTTTCATTTCTCCACACAGTCACAACTTCTGTGAAAGTTGCAACCGAGTACGTATTACGGCTAAAGGCCTGATGCTGTTATGCCTGGGGCAGGAGCATTCGGTAGACCTACGCGAAGTGCTACGCGAACAGGGTCACGCTTCTGATGCGATGATTGAGCAACTAAAAGAAGTGATTACCAAGGGTATCGATCTAAAACCACTGGGGCATGATTTTGATCTAAGTGAGCAACCGATCATCATGCGGCATATGAACGTAACTGGTGGATAAGGAGAGCAGTGATGGCCACACCACAACCTTTAAACTCTCTGGATATGACCCATGCCGGACTGCATGCGACCCATTCGTTTTTAGCGATCAATGAATATGGCGAAACGGTAGAACAGCATGTCTCCAGTGAACGGCCATTAACCCTATATATAGATAAACGTGAAATTGTCACCTTGATGACGCTGGGTACTCAACCCGAAGCATTGATATTAGGCTATATACGAAACCAGGGATTCATCGACAATATCAATCAAATTAAATCGATACAGGTGGACTGGGAAACCGAATCTGCGGCCGTCACAACCTGGCATGGTATAGAAAATATCAGTGATAAACTAAAAAAACGTACGGTCACCACTGGCTGCGGACAAGGTACTGTATTTGGTGACATGATGGAGAAGCTTGAACAGATCAAGCTGCCACAAATACCTCTAAAGCAATCCCGTCTTTATGAGCTCCTGCATAATCTAAGCCAGGATAACGCGATATATAAAAGCGCAGGTGCCGTACATGGCTGCGCCTTATGTGAAGATACCTCTCGGCTCTATTTTATTGAAGATGTTGGTCGTCATAATGCTGTCGACGCGATCGCTGGCCTGATGTGGCTGGACAACATCAATGGTGATCACAAGATATTTTATACCACCGGTCGTCTTACCTCTGAAATGGTAATGAAAGTGGCACAAATGGGCATATCTGTATTGCTATCTCGCTCCGGTATTACCGAAATGGGATTAAGCCTGGCACAACAACTTGGCATCACCTTGATCGCACGTGCCAAAGGACGCCACTTCCAGGTCTTTAATGGTGCTGAAAATATTGTCTTTGATGCGATACCTAAAAAACGAATGGAGAACGTGTAATGGCTACGGTAATGTTACAAGCAGAAGAACAACTGCCACGTTTCCTGAATGTTCGCCAGGTAGCCGACTACCTGCAATTAAACGAAAAAAAGATTTATGCCCTGGTTAGCGAAGGAAAAATTCCTGGCACCAAAATCACCGGCAAGTGGATGTTTCCCCGCGAACTGATTGATCGCTGGTTACTTGAATCCAGCCACGGTGGTTTATTAGCCGATCGCCTGCTTATCTCAGGCAGTGATGATCCGCTGTTTAATCGCATCGTAATGAAGCTGGCCGGACAAATGCAATCACGTTCGCTGGTTAGTTATACCTCTACCGGTACCAAGCTTGGGTTGGAATTATTATCACGCCATCGTGCCGATGTGTGTGCCATACACTGGGGACCAGCCAGTCAAAGTAATACACGACACCCCGCATTATTAAAACAGTTCAGTCAACATAGTGACTGGGTATTGATCCGCATGTGCAAACGTCAACAGGGTCTGATGATACGTAAAGATATGTATCAGGGTGATAATAATATTTCTGCCTTTACCCAACCTCATATTCGTTGGTCGATGCGACAGGAAGGTGCCGGTTCGCAGCGATTCTTATTAGATGTACTGCAGCAGCATAATATCGATATAGAAAACCTGAATCAGGCCAGCGTAGCCTACTCTGAACGTGATGCCGCCAGCAAGATTGTAATGGATGAAGCCGACGTGGCACTGGGCGCCCAAAGTGCCGCCACCGAAGCTGGCCTGGCCTTTATCCCTCTAGGCTGGGAAGCCTTCGACCTGGCACTGTATCGCGGTATTTATTTCCGCAACCTGTTTCAGGCCTTATTACAGGAACTTGGCAATGAAGAAACTCAGCAGTTGGCAGCGCAACTAGGTGGCTATGACTTTGAAGAGCTGGGTGAGATGATCTGGACCGCCTGATATCTTACGCCAGACTGGTTTATTTATATCGATTAATAATAATCACTCTTTTGAGTAATACTTTAAATACCTGATATCAGCAGCCTCACCTTTTTCAAAGTTATCCGGTGATTATTCTATGCCGTCCTGAACGGCTCTTAGTAGCATATTCTCCTGCGCTTCAGTCAAACCACAACTTCCTGCAGAGCATTATTGGACTGTCCTAATAATTTATTTGTATTCATGTCTTAGATAAAACTTTGCCTCCTGGATATAGAGGCCTCGGCATGATAGTAAAATGGTCACGTAATCTTCCGCACTTGTTTTCATCATCTGGACTATCAATCATCAGTGATGAGATATAGACAGACATATCGATTATATTATTCAGAAATACTGACCAGATCACATCAAGATAGTTTATTGGAATATATACCCTTGACTCCGTAGTGAAGTACGGTGTTTATAATTTATTTACGTTAATTTATCAGGAAATAATCATGGATACTGCAAGCAACCGTTCCATGTGGGCAGCCTTCACGGCGGCAATAGGGGCATCTTTATGTTGTATCGGACCACTGGTTCTTCTGACTATGGGCGTGGGAGGCACATGGATCAGTCAACTGGCAGCCCTCGAACCTTATCGTCCTATTTTCGTCGGTATCACCCTGGTATTTTTATTCCTGGCATTTCGTAAGCTCTATATTGTGCCTCGCCAATGTGCACCGGAAGATGCCTGTGCAATACCCAGTACCCTGCGTAATCAGCGCATTATCTTCTGGATAGTCTCCGTGCTGTTAATGGCACTATTGACTTTCCCCTATTATGGAATTGTGTTTTTTGAATAGCAGTTCACTTATTTAGCGACTTAGGAGTAACGAGCATGATTCGTAAAATTATATTTCCTATCTTAATAACATTTGCATTGTTTGGTTCAAGTTACCAAATGAGTGCGCAGGCCGCAGCAAACAAAACCGTCACCCTGGATGTGCCGGGTATGACCTGCCAGTTTTGCCCTATTACCATCCGCAAAGCACTAAAGAAAGTAGACGGCGTCATCGAGGCGAAAGCCGATTATGATAGCAAGACAGCTACCGTGACATATAACCCTGACAAAACCAATGTTCAGGCATTGACCAATGCAACGGCCAATGCGGGTTATCCATCTACCTTAAGACAGCAGCCACAAACTAATGGGCACCATTAACGTACTTATATCAGGCATGACCTGTGAACACTGTGCGATAAATGCTGAAGAAGCACTAAACAAGCTCGATGGTGTTTCTGCCGATGTTTCCTTTGAGAACTCTATCGCAACCATAGTGACAAAAGGCACTATAGATAATCAGCGTTTACTTGAGACAATAGAGTCAACAGGTTATACCGCCAGTGTAATTGATGATAGATATAATGTCGCGAACCGTGCTCAGGATAGTGGTCTACATATAGTCATCGTCGGGACGGGTTCCGCAGCGTTTGCCGCGGCGACAAAGGCAATAGAACAGGGTGCACAGGTAACCATCATTGAAGGGGCGGATGTCATCGGCGGCACCTGTGTCAATGTAGGTTGTGTACCATCAAAAATTTTTATTCGCGGCGCGCATATTGCACATCTTCAAGGGCATCACACGATAGACGGTATACCTTTTAATACTCCCGAGCTCAATCGTAAAGCGATGATGAAGCAACAGCAAGAGTGGGTAGAAAAGCTTCGCTATGCCAAATATGAGAGCATTCTGGAAGCCAATCCAGATATCAGCCTTGTACGCGGAATAGCACACTTTAAAGATACACAGACCTTATTCATTAGCCTTGCAGATGGTAGTGAAAAAGAACTCAAGGCAGATCGTATTTTACTTGCCGTCGGTGCCCGTGCATCTATCCCCGATATAGATGGTTTACGAGACACACCTTACTGGACCTCGACTGAAGCCCTGGTGGCGGAATCTATACCTGGGCACCTAATCGTACTTGGTGCCTCAGTGGTCGCTCTGGAACTGGCCCAGGCATTTCGTCATCTAGGAGCCAGGGTCACCATACTCGCACGCAGCACATTGCTATCTAAGGAAGATCCTGAAATAGGTGCAGGCCTGCAATCAGTCTTTGAAAGTGATGGCATCGAGATAATGCAACATACTTCTGTCGAATCTGTTCACTATAAAAACCATACATTCGTATTAATGACGAACCATGGTGAAATACGAGGAGATCAACTATTTGTCGCCACCGGTCGCACACCGAATACCTCAGCACTGGAAATTGATAAGGTTGGCATAGCAACAGATGAACATGGTGGCATCATAATAGATGAGCACATGCGTACCAATATTAAAAACATTTATGCCGCCGGTGACTGCACCAATCACCCCCAGTTTGTTTATGTCGCAGCAGCAGCCGGCACTCGTGCAGCAATAAATATGACCGGTGGCAATAAAGCCATCGATCTTTCTGTGATGCCCACCGTAGTATTTACCACCCCGCAAGTTGCTACCGTAGGCTTTACTGAACAGCAGGCGCAAGCAATGGGTATGGACGTAGAGAGCCGCAGCCTGGATCTGGAAAATGTACCTCGAGCTATAGCCAATCTTGATACACAAGGGTTTATCAAGCTGGTGGCTGAGAAACAGCGTGGCCGTATTGTGGGTTGCCAGGTGTTAGCGAATGAAGGTGGTGAGATTATTCAATCGGCGGCGCTGGCGATTCGCAATCGCATGACTATTGAAGATTTGGCAGATCAGTTATTCCCCTATCTAACCATGGTAGAGGGTTTGAAACTTACCGCTCAAACCTTTAACAAGGATGTGAAGCAGCTATCCTGCTGTGCAGGATAGATATGTTAATAACCTGTTTTAGTGTAAACCGCCTTCAATAATCTTATCGAACGCTTGCTCCTGGCTGGCTTCATCCACGGAGGGATTGGTTAGTAACCATATCTCAAATAGTGTTCCCTCACCCAAAGTCGATTCAACACTGATATTACCGCCATATCGGCGAATCAAGCCATAACTGACTGACAGCCCCAGGCCAGTACCATCACTTTTTTTAGTAGAGAAGAAGGGATCAAACAGTCTATCTTTATGCTGTTCTTCAATACCGCTGCCATTATCCCGAACTCCTATCACAACCCCCTTATCATCCCATTCACGCGTAGTAATAGTAAGTTCGCCATGCTTTTCCATCGCCTGGATAGCATTCACTAACAGGTTAATAATTACCTGCTGTAACTCCTGACGATTGATATTAACCGATGTCATCGCGGTAAAATTTCTCTTTACCCGAATCTGTTTTTTATCGATGAGATGACGTACTAATATCAGCGTATCTTCCATCAATTTGTTAATGTTAAGATTCTCTACATCACCACCAAACTCAGTAGGCCTGGAATATTGCAGCAGGTTATTAATAATAGAACGAATACGATCCACCTGTTCAATCACCAGATCGGCTTCAAATTTAACTGGCTCCAGCTTGCTACCCAGTTCCGCCATCAACACCTCCATGTTGCCAAGGATGACGGCCGTGGGATTATTCAATTCATGAGCAATACCGGCAGTTAATTCACCCAGCGCAGCAAGCTTCTTACTCATGACCAATTGCTCGCGCGTCTCTTTTAACAGGTGGATAGTTTCTTTTAAATCGGTGTTCTTTTGTTGTAATTCCCGGGTACGCTCATCGACCTTGTGCTCCAGCTCCTCACCCGCTTTACGTATTTCTTCTTCACGCTCATGAATCAAGTCCAGCATAGTATCAAACTGGATAGCCAGTTCACCCAATTCATCGTGCGATGATACCTGACCTATCCTCGACTCTTTTCCTTGTTGAGTATCTCGTACAACGAGTGTCATTGCTTCAACAGGATGGAAAATTGCCTTGGCCCCGAGGAAAGCCCAGAAACCGGCAAGCACCATCACTATCACAAACATACCGATAAGTATTTGCAATGCGGCTGTCATTTGTTCACGAAATGGCGCTTCAAGGAAGCCGGCGTACAGCATACCAACACGTTCACCACTGACATTATAGATAGGCTCATAAGACGAGATATACCAGTCGTTTACTACAAAGGCACGATCAACCCAATTATAGCCTTCATTCAATACATGGTTACGCACCTTCTCTGAAACGCGCGTGCCCAATGCCCGTTCACCTTTGCCTAATGGCACATTAGTGGAGATGCGAACATCATCAAGGAAGATAGTAACGGTACCAATACTCCCCTTCATCAAGCTACCTTCGCCGTAAGCCAGGTCACGTATCGTATCCACTAACTGGAAGTTATTATTGATTAGAACACCCACATCAATGACCGCCACCGTTTCATCAACCAGCAAGTCATGAATGGGGTAAACCATTCGCA
The DNA here is from genome assembly GCA_014762485.1 of Gammaproteobacteria bacterium. Lineage (GTDB taxonomy): Bacteria > Pseudomonadota > Gammaproteobacteria > Thiohalospirales > Thiohalospiraceae > JABURT01. Next base: position 15,373 of record JABURU010000124.1, read on the forward strand.
ACATCATTGCGCGGTCTTCTTTCTCTTTATCACTGGGCACAGCATAAGGAGTCTTCAGGAGAGGTAGCTCAACACGCTGGGCTAATAACGCACTTTCTTTCTGCAACTCTTGACGACTAAATATCTCTATACCAAAAACAGGTGTTCCTTGCATAGCCTGCTCTGTTAAAGTCGATGGCTTACTTTTAAATGGAGGGCTGTCTTCATACAGCCATCTCCCTGACTTATCCGTTATATGAATAAAGGCAAGGTTATGCTTTTTCTTCAACTCATCCAGTTGCAGTTGCAGGCTACGAGCATTTCCTTCGTAGAAACTGGTACGAAAAGAATATGATTCGGCCAATGCACCAATGGTGCTTAAGTTTGATTGTTTGAATGTTTCAAAGGCATGATGGGCAACAGATAGATCGATACTGACCTTATGGTAAAGCTGATCATAACCAAAGCGCTGTCCCCAGTGACCGGCAAGAAATAGAACCAGGGGGATAACGAGAAAGATGGGCAGCAACACCAGCAGCAATAATTTATACCGCAAGGTGTTACGTATTTTTTTCAGTAGGCGTCTCATCTTGCGCCCAGTATTACGCTTCCTGCCACTGCGCGGTTTTACGCTCCATGGTCTTACGCGATACCCCTAAGCGACGTGCCGCTTCCGACTTGTTACCATTCACTTCTTGCAGCACTTTCTGCATATGGGCTTTTTCCACGTTATCCATGGTCCAGCCTGCAGGATACCCCTGTGAAACACCCTGTTCCTGGATTGCGGCATGCTGGCTCCCCTGCAAACAATCCCCGGGAAATTGTCCAAGTAGTAGAGAACGCTCGATAATATTTTTAAATTCCCGAATATTACCTGGCCAGGTATATGATTGCAGTCGAATTAAGTCATCGTGATTAAACGGGATCGGCTCTACGCCCAGCTCTTCCGACAGGATATTAGAAAAATACTCGGCCAGATCCGGAATATCTTCCACTCGCTCGCGCAAGGCCGGCATACGAATGCTTAACACGTTTAAACGGTAATAGAGATCTTCGCGGAACTTACCTAGTTTCACTTCCTCGCTCAGATCACGATTAGTCGCCGCAATGATGCGTACATCAACCGGGACTTCCTGCTCGGTACCAATCGGACGTATTGCGCGCTCTTCCAGTACTCGCAACAACTTGGCCTGCATGGGCAGTGGCATTTCCCCAATTTCGTCCAGGAACACGGTACCGCCGTTGGCGTAGTTAAACAGACCCTGACGCGATTTATGCGCACCGGTAAATGCGCCTTTACTATGCCCGAACAGCTCACTCTCCAGCAGCTCAGGTGATATGGAACCACAGTTTATCGGCGCAAATTCACCCTTGCGGCCACTGCGTTGATGAATGGCACGAGCCGCCAGCTCTTTACCGGTACCGGATTCACCCTCTATTAATATAGTGGATGGCGTAGGGGCAACACGCTTGATGATGCCACATACCTCCTGCACGGCAGGACTGTGACCAACCATGCCGTCCATTTGCAGGTGTTTATCCAGCTCTCGGCGCAAAAGAAAGTTTTCACGCTTCAGTTGCTGCCTTTCCAGGCAACGCTCCACCGATGTGAGCATTTGTTCAAGACGAAAAGGCTTGATGATAAAATCCATCGCCCCGGTACGCAGTGCCTGGATGGCCATATCCAGCTCTGCATAAGCGGTCATAAAGATGACGTCGGTATTGCAGCCCTGCTCACGAAGTGAGGTGACCCACTCTACCCCGCTCTCACCTGGCATGCGGATATCCATGATCATCAGGTCAAAATAGCAACGGTCACGTAAGGCTTGGGCCTGCTCGACACTATCGGCCACCTCAACATACGCGCCCATTTTCTTCAACGCCCGTTCAAGAAAATTACGCATGCCGGGCTCATCATCCACCACCAGGATCGACGCCGATGTGCCTTCACCACCCACCTTTTTTACCGGTGCCTGATAACTAGGCACTTCACTGGGATTTACCGCCGCCATATTCACCCTCGCATCCCGAAATATATTATTCACAATAAGAGCTATTAATATTAGACCTAATAAAAATGAAACACAAAGTACCAATATCCACGATACAAAATACAGGGCCATAATTTACCGCTACGGCACAAGCTGCGTCATTTTGTCCTCCCTCTGTTCAGGCTCTAGGGCTTATTCGTCATCTTTTTATGTTCTCTTCCATTTGGCACCATTGTTGCACCTATAGATAACAAGTGTCTCTCAATAAGCATTTAATGATATACAGGAGTAGTGTGTGAACTTTATCAAGATTTTTCTATCGATTTCACTACTCGTGATAAGTACAGCTGATGCCGCTACTTTACGCCTGGCCACAACCACCAGTACGGTCAACTCTGGACTACTGGATTACCTGCTCCCCAGCTATGAGTCCAAAACCGGGAATAAGGTGCATGTCATTGCCGTAGGTACCGGCAAGGCGTTACGTATGGGACGTGATGGTGATGTCGATGTGGTATTAGTTCATGCACGTAATGCCGAGCTGGAATTTATCCAGCAAGGGCATGGCAAAAACCGTCGTGATGTCATGTACAATGACTTCGTGATCGTAGGGCCCAAAGATGATCCCGCCGGGATCAAGGGCATGAAGCGAGCAGGCCGAGCTCTTTCCAGGGTCGCCGCTATCCAGGCCCGCTTTATCTCTCGAGGTGATAACTCAGGCACCCATAAAAAAGAGCTCAGCCTTTGGGGCAATACCCAGCACAGTGGACGCTGGTACCTGGAAGCAGGGCAGGGCATGGGCAAGGTATTGCAAATCACCAATGAGATGGGTGGCTACACATTAGTTGACCGCGGCACATGGCTCGCATACCAGGATAAGATTAACCTGATGGTATTAGTAGAGGGTGATAAAAACCTGTTTAACCCCTATGGGGTGATTGCCGTCAACCCCGATAAGCATAAAGATATTAAATACCGAGAATCGCTTTCGTTTATAAACTGGTTAACCTCTGCCTCGGCGCAGGCCATGATTGGTAATTACCGCATACATAACCAGCAACTATTTATACCGGACGCGAAATAATTCAATGACACTAAGTGAAACCACCAGCGCCGCCATTTTATTACTCCTCAGTGGTAATGAGGCGCTGTGGGAAATTATTTCAATCTCCTTTAGCGTCTCATTGCGCGCGATCTTATACGTTACGCCTTTTGCTCTCATACTCGCGTATATTTTTTCCTATTTCAGGATACCAGGTAAACGTGTTTTGCTTTCCATATTTAACACCATGCTGGCGATCCCCGCGGTGGTGATCGGCTTAACCCTGTACATCTTATTTTCCCGCAGTGGACCAATGGGTGACTGGAGGTTACTGTTTACCCAGGATGCGATGATCATCGGACAAATGATCATGGCTTTTCCGATTATCCTGGTGATGGCCCATTCGGCCATACAGGCATCAGATCGTCGGCTATGGGAAACGGCAATCACTTTGGGGGCTTCGCCGATACGCGCCATGGCCACCCTGTTTTACGAAGTACGCTTTGGCTTACTAGCCGCCATCGTAGCCGGGTTCGGGCGTATTATCGCCGAGGTCGGATGCTCTATGATGGTAGGTGGTAATATCTTGCATGTTACCCGCAACATACCTACGGCCATTGCCCTGGAAACCAGTAAGGGTGAGTTTGCACAAGGCATTGCCCTGGGAATCGTTTTATTAATCCTGGCCTTAACCTTAAATCTGGGATTGGGCTTTTTTCAGGGACGAGGAGAACTTCGCTCATGAGCCCCCTGTATCAGTTTACAGACATTGAGATGAGATTTGGCTCATCAGCCCTGTTTCATATTGATGAACTGGAAATACACTCGGGCCGCTGCTACTTGTTTACCGGGGCCAATGGCACGGGTAAAACGACCTTATTAAAGATTATGGCGGGTTTATTAAAACCATCCCATTGCCTGATCAGCCAGGGTAGCCAGGC
>JABURU010000342.1 GCA_014762485.1 Gammaproteobacteria bacterium
CCGACCGTCATAATGCTTTAACTGTACCTCATAACCAATATAACGGCCTCCGCGCTCATTTAACGCTGCCAGGAAACGATCTCGCTCTCCCTCCTGGTAATAAAAATCTTCCAGCCTGGTTCCAATTACAGCATCAGCGTCATATCCCAATAGTCTCGGTAAGGATGGCGACACCATCGTTAACACACCATCCAGATCTGTGCGGTAATAGGTATCTGTCATGTTATTAATTATGGAGCGATAGTTATGCTCGGAAGCCGTTAACCTTGCTTCAACTTTTTTGCTATCACTGATGTCTCTTACCAGTCCTTCCACACCGGCATATTTACCTTGTTCATCATAGTAGAACTGAATATTTACCGAGACCCAGACCGGGTGTCCCTGCTTATGTTTTAGTTGCGCCTCAAAATTACGGATCTGGCCACCATTATGCTTCATCTGCTCCAGCAGATCGGCCCTTAGCTCGGGATAAACATAAAGGCTGGCTATCTTCTTGCCGGACATTTCTTCGACGGAATAGCCCAACAGTTCTTGTATCGAAGGTGTGACCAATACACAACGCCCTTCTGCATCGGTGCGATAAAAGGTGTCAATTAGATTATCCAGTATGGCCTGGACGTTATTATCATTTCTAAGCATTACATTCCCTGTAAATATTTTTTTATTCCTAAATTAGAGTAGTTCATACGTTAATCTGACACTATATAGCGTCACATATTTTAATAATCTTATAACAAAATAATCGACCATCCCTGTCGATAAGCGGCTGCGTCATTTCTCATTTCACTTCAAAAAAGAAATAACGCCTGCTTTGTCCACATTAACAAACCACATTACGCGGCTGATTCTGTAGATAGCCGGTAATATTATCCACCACCTGGTTAAGCAAGCGCTGACGTGACTCATTACTGGCCCAGGCAATATGCGGTGTCACGATGAGGTTTGGTATCCCCTCTTCCAGCAAGATGTTACCGTCTACCGGCGGCTCCACCATCACCACATCCATGCCGGCACCACCCAGGCGGCCCTGCTTCAACGCCGCTACCAGCGCTGACTCATCAACAATGCCACCACGTGCGGTGTTAATTAACAATGCATCATCCTTCATGAGATTGAATTCGTCTTCACTGATCAGGTTTGTAGTCTCTGGCGTCAGTGGGCAGTGCAAACTTAATACATCGACCTTGGGCAACAGCTCTTGCAGTGGCAACCGGCCTTCCTGGGCCTCACCACCGGGGCGCTGGGCAATCAATACCTCCATATCAAAGCCACTGGCAACCTTGGCCACCCCTTTACCCAGTTCACCGTAGCCAACTATCCCCAGTGTTTTGCCGGATAGCTCACGAATCGGATGGTCCATAAAACAGAACTGATCATGTTTTTGCCAGCGGCCATTGCGAATGTCCTGATCGTATTTCAATAACTGGGTTGATAAGGCCAGGATCAATGTAAACACATGCTGGGCAACCGAAGGTGTGCCATAGGCGCGGACATTGCTAACGGTAATGCCTAAACGTCGTGCCGCGTCCAGATCGACGTTATTGGTTCCGGTGGCCGCGATGCAAATCAGCTTCAGGTTCTTGCACTGTTCCAGCACAGAAGCATCGAGCATCACCTTGTTACTGATCACCACCGTGGCATCACGCACCCTGTCCAGTACCTCTGCGGGCGAGGTCTTCTCATACATCTGCCATTTTGGCAGGGAATCTTCTAATGACGTGTAATCCAAATCACCTATATCCAGACTTCCCTGGTCAAGAAATACACCAAACATGGGCAAACGCTCCAAAAAATGCTAAAAAAGTCATTGTTGGCGACGATAATGCTAATGTAAACAAACAAATACAATTACTGCATTCGCATCGCGAAAATATATTTAATAATCTAGGCAATGGATGAGGAACCTATTCGGTGGATAATGCCAATAATGACATCACGCTCTCGCCAACCCGATTTGGGCTGGAATTTAATCTTTTGGGTGATGGCACTACCTTAAACGCCTCCTACACGCCGGTACCCAACCTCGCCTCGCTGGAATACGCCATGCTCACCAAGATGTTGCAACAGCTGGGCTATTCTCATTTGCCACTGATGCATGATCAGCTGATGGAGCTGTGCAAAAAGCAGAACTCCAGCAAGGAGTTCTTTTCCATAGCCATCAGCGGTGACCGTGACGGTGATATCGAGGTCACCCAGACCAAGGATGGCATGAACGCCCTGGTGTTTATCCGCCATGCGACGGGAGAAGGACAGCTACTCACTGCTGACTCGATAAAAGGCAAATTGGCCGCAGCCAATGTTGCCGCCGGCATCAAGCAGGATGTTATCGAGCAGATCGTGCAGGATCAGGGCCGCAGTATCCTGGAAGAAGTGGTCATCGCCCAGGGTAAGGTGCCCGTTGATGGCAAAGACACCGAGTTTGTAAATTTAGTCAGTGATGCCGCAATACGTAAACCCACCGTGCTTGATCATGAAGTGGTGGATTATCGTGAGTTTGGCGGGGTGACCACGGTGGCGCCCGGTGATCAGATCCTGAAGAAACTACCTCCCACCCCTGGAGAAGATGGCTTTCGGGTTAGCGGCGATATTGTTCCCGCCAGGTCAGGCAAAGAGCGTGAGTTCAAACTCAACAAGTCGGTTGCCCCGGATCAAAATGATCCCGATATCCTTGTTGCCCTGATAGGAGGACAACCGGTTATCACCGAGAAAGGGGCCTTTGTTGAAGAACTGATTAATCTCAATAATGTTGATCTGTCGAGTGGTAATATTGATTTTGATGGCTCGGTTATTCTCGCTGGTGATGTACAGAATGGTATGAA
>JABURU010000052.1 GCA_014762485.1 Gammaproteobacteria bacterium
CGTTGCTCCTGCATCGAACTCTTGCTGACGTCCTTTCGTCAGCTGGAGAAGAATGTCCGACGTGGAAGGGGCGGAAATAATCTTGCCTAACAAATGCCAACTCATCGGCTGGCTACGATTCCACGGCATAAGGGCCGTAAGACGCGCCATCAAGCAATAACCGGTGGTCAATCTCGCCATACCTCCTGCCAGCATAATCCAGTAGAACCAGCCTAAAAACGGCACCTGCCCGAGAGCCAAAAAGCCCAGATAACCGATGCGAACCTGCATCGGAAATGCAGAGATCTCTGGTTGTTTTAGAAAAAAATGAATGCCGTGTATTACCGTCATCATCATCGACAGATATATGGCTTCGGGAAAGACCAGTAGGCTCACGGCAAGAAATATTACCGTCATAAACCAATAGGCCCAGAAAGTACGCTCACTCATTTCCCGCTTCAATATTAACGATGATACATATATAAGACTGACAAGCTTAGTGGCCTTATGTATGGCTGCTTGCGGTTATCAAGGAGGTTTTGTGGAGATTTTATGGGGATTGTCTGCTACGTTTTATTAGATAAGTTTTTAGGGTACTCCTACAGTGTTATTGAGGTTTAACGAATATGAACTCGATAGTGATCTGTTCGAGTTACGTCGTAATGGTCAGGCTCAAGCCATCGAACCACAGGTGTTTGATTTGTTGGTTTATCTGGCACAACATCGTGAACGCATTGTTGGCCGCCAGGAACTTCAGGATAATTTATGGGCCGGAAAAATTATCACCGACTCGACCTTAAGTAGCAGCATTAAATCCGCCCGACAAGCAATAGGGGATCACGGTAAAACTCAGACGTGTATTGCCCCCTAACACAGGCGCGAAACACGTTTTCTAGACGAGGTAAAAATTTCACAACAAAGCACTGCCGATACAGCGGCAGAAACCAACATCGCAAACACTTTTTCTGCCCCCTCTTATGATCAACCATCCCTTGCGGTATTACCATTTGCCCATAACCCCGGCAATGAGTCGATAGCCTGGACGGCAGCAATATTAAGTGAAGACATCAGCATTCAACTGGCTCGCATACCAGGCTTTGTGGTGGTATCCCGCAACTCCACGGCCTATTATCGAGGGCGAGAGCTTAGCATCACCCAGATCGGACAGGAGTTAGGTACCGACTACGTCATAGAGGGCTCTATCTGGAAAATTGACGACCACCTTCGTGTATCGGTGCAGTTACTGGAAACCTCCAGCAGTCGTCTTTTATGGGCCAGTCGCACAGAAATACCTACAAACAAATTAAATCAATTTCAAAATAATATTGTGTGTGAAATCGTCTCCCGCATAGAACCAGAATTATTGCGGGCCGATCTATCAACACTAAGACAGCGCCGTCCGGTAGATCTGGGGGCCTGGGCACTGTATCGACAAGGACATGCACTATTAAGCTTGAATGGCTGGAGCGAAAAAAGCTTTGGCGAGGCTGCAAACCTGTTACGTCAATCCATTGCCATCGATCCAGAACTGGCCTTTGCACATGCCTACCTGGCACTGATACTCGCTATTGGTCACCTTGTTGGCCTGGTCAACGATGAAGGCTGGCACAAAGAAGCCATCACCGCAGCGGAAACCGCACTTAGTCTGGATGCTCAGGATTCAGATGTACTTGGCTATGTTGGCTGTGCCTTTGCAGATATGGGTGACTACCCGCGTGGTATGGGGATGATGCAACATGCCGTCGAGCTCGACCCTAGTAATGCCCAGGCACATGCCGCCCTCGGCGCAGCATTATTGAATCAAGGTAAAAAAGAGGGCATCGAAAGGATGCGTTATGGTATGCGCATCAGCCCGCGGGATACGCGACTGGCCGCCTGGGGGGCCCTACTGGCACGAGGACTATTAAGTCTGGGTATCGTCAACGAAGCGATCGATGAAGCCGATCATGCCTGCCGTTGTGATGACAAGATCTTTCTACCGCGCGTCATCCTGGCAATCGCCCAAATCACCGCCAATAATCCCACAGCCGCACGTGCCGCACTTAATGATGCCCGGCGCATACGCCCACAATTGGCGACAACTGATATTGCCCGTTTTGCCAGCCAGGACGAATTGAACCAGTTAGAGCATGCGGGACTGTTGTAGTACATAACAACTAAATATTAATCCTAAGGTGTTTGGCGATGGAGGCCGCACTCGCATTGGACAGATATGGGATATGTCCCAATAATGGATAAGGTATACGTTGCTCCAGTGTCTGTATGTTCTGTTCTATCATCGCCATATCGGGATCAATCTGGTTGGCAACCCAGCCAATAATAGGCACGGCATCTCGTTCTATCTGTTCTATGGTCATCAAGGCATGGTTGATACAGCCCAGCTTCATACCGACTACCACGATGACGGGAAGCTGTAACTCCAGTACCAGGTCCGACAGATATGCTTCGTCACCTAATGGCACCATCCAGCCGCCGACACCTTCAACCACACAGATATCAGAGCGCAGGTTATTAAACTTATATTTAGCTTGAATTAACCCCAGATCAAACTCGACACCGGCTTGTTGTGCGGCTAAATGTGGTGCGATGGCCGGTTTGAGTGAGTAGGGGTTGACCGACTCATACTCCTGTACGACTGATGCCGCCGACATCAGGCTTAAGGCATCATCATTGCGTAGGCCTTCAGGGGTGTCATGACAACCGCTAGCGATGGGCTTCATTACCGAGGTACGCAGGCCCTGCTGATTTAATGCCTCCACGATGGCGGCGGAGACATAGGTCTTACCTATTTCGGTATCGGTACCGGTAATAAATACGCCCTTCATACTGCTTTCCCCCG
>JABURU010000028.1 GCA_014762485.1 Gammaproteobacteria bacterium
CCATGCCGGCGAACCACTACCTGCCGCGTCGCAAGACACAGATGACCATCCACGAGGATGAGCTGATTCGTGAGAAGAACCCGCTGAAAGAAGAAGGTCACCTGCCAGATCCTGGCCGGGATGCCGCCTCGCTGGAAGATATCAACACTTTCTAAGGTTGATAGGGTTCATAGGTTGGATGCCCGCCGTGTAATCACGGCGGGCAGCTTGAAAAAGTTTTTAGGAGAGTTGGAAATATGCATCCTCCATTTTCTATGGTGTTTGCCACCACATTATTCGGCATCGGTCAGGGCCTGTTCCTGGCACTGATGACCGTGCAGACATACGCGTCTGCGCACATTATTCAGGTAGAGAATGCCGCCGATTTCTATGGCTGGGGTTCGGTCTGGGCACTGGCTATCCTTGCGGTTGGCCTGTTCTCGTCTACCTTCCATCTGGGTCATCCCGAGCGCGCATGGCGTGCCGCCACCCAGTGGCGTACTTCCTGGTTATCGCGTGAGGTTATCGCGCTGCCAGTATTGATGGCGTTGATCTTCATCTATGGCGCAATCAACCTGATGGGCTGGGACTACAGCCTGACGGCCGAAGGTGCTGCGGTAGATGTTAGCCTGAGCATGGTAGTGGGCTGGGTTGCCGTACTGGTGAATTTCGCCCTGTTTATTGCCACTGGCATGATCTACGCAGCGATTCGCTTCATCCAGGAGTGGCGTTGTGCGCTGACACCGATTAACTACATCCTGCTGGGCAGTGCCTCTGGTTTCCTTGCGGCTACCGCACTGGCTACCGTGATGGCGCCTGCACAGGTTATCCTGCTGCTAGACTTAACCATCATCCTCACGGTGGTGGCGATCCTCAGCAAGCTGGCCCACCTGTGGCGTAATGGTCGTATTAAGTACAAGTCCAATATGCAGACCGCGATCGGTGTACGTCACACCAAGATCCAGCAAAAAGCGATGGGCTTCATGGGCGGTTCGTTCAACACCCGTGAGTTCTTCAGCCACAAGACGCCTGAGTTCATCCGCATGGTGAAGTGGGGCTTCATAGTGTTGGCTTTTGCGGTACCTATGGCGATGATGATCGGTGCAACCACGACCAGTAGCTTGGTGATTGCCGCGGTGATTCAATACGCAGGCCTGGTGATGGAGCGTTGGCACTTCTTTGCTTCTGCTAATCATCCGCAGAACCTTTACTATCAAACTGTGTAAACCCAGTTTGATAAGTATGAAAAAAGCCCCGTTTATCGGGGCTTTTTTATGCTTATTGGTTTTGTGTCACTTCGTGACGGTTTTATTTTGATGCGGTTTATCGCACCGCGGGCGAAGTACTTTCTTTTGCACGGCCAAAAGAAAGTACTCAAAGAAAAGGCCGCCCTGACCCACAGCCCTGACGGGTTCCCTGTGCTTCTCGGAAAAAGCCGGCGCTGCGGAACTCGCACGGCCAGAAAGCGGCTCGTGCTCAGACAGTCCTCGCTGTATCCCGCTTTTTCCTGTGATGCTCGGCTATGGGAAAGGGGGGAATTGGGTGATAATTCTCATGTCCAGTTGCAGAGTTTGATTATAACCCCTTTTCTCAGGAGTGGTACTAAGCAAATCAATGAGTTATAAATAACAAAATGGATTATTGGACATTTTTGTCCTTTTGTAAGGGGACAAAAATGGGGTATAGATTACGTTATGTTGTTGAGAGAAATGTTAGCAGAAGATATGACTGAATATTTGCCATACATAATATCCATATTAAGCCTATGTATATCATTTTATGTAATGATGAGAGACAGACAGAAGTTTGATGCTATTGGTCTGTATCTTGATAGTTGGGAACATATGCATGATGGCCTGTATTTTAGGATAGTAAATATGGGAAGAAGACCCATAACACCTCATGAGCTAATATTTTGGTTTTCGGACAATACAAAGGAAATTATTAAAATAACGAATGATTTAGCCTGGTCTACATTTGAGGATAATTCTAATAAGGATATTTTCTATCCATGCTTATCTGAAAGCCAGTTTTTTGAATTTACATTGGATGAGAAGAATTGTGATCTTGGACAATATGTCTTTGAAAATTTGTCGTTAGTAACTATTACTGATTCATTGGGAAAGAGTGTTAAATTAAAGAAATTGGCGAAAGAAATTAGAGAAAAACAGCATCATTTTAAATAAGAAACATAACAAGCAAATCAAGAACGCCCGCCAAAAACGCGGGCTGGGACCTCCGCTTCGCTGCGGCCCCTTATTAACACGTTATGTATAAAAGATAACTGCTCAAACAACATATTGAGAATCTTATGAATATTGATGAAGTATTAGAAATACTTGATAACAATGCTGAGGCAATGGAGTCCTATGTATTGTGTAGAGAAATCAAAGTATTTTTAGATGTCGGACATGACTTTTATTACCCAGAAGTCAAAATTAAAATATATAAAAGTACAGTCATTGAACGTGAACAATATCACTTCGAAGTAAGCCATCATGTTCATACTCCAACACAGGCCGCACCGTATTATCCATCACATACGTCAGCGCAAACTGAAGCAGAGGCTATTTCTCAGGCCATAAACACAACAACCGTATTTATTAAAGGAGCGCTTCAAGAAGGGCATGAGCCAGATGATGATTGGCTAGTCCCAAATGAGCGGTTTTAGATATGGCCATGAAAATAAGCAACCCTTTAACAATCATCGCAGTGTTTGCTGGCTTAGCAGAAACTCTTGCTACAGTTGCATTGGTAAACTTACCTCCTGAAATACAACGTTATAGCGTTTATTTTTAAATGGCCTTTTCCGCAGGCATAGTTTTAATTTTTTT
>JABURU010000184.1 GCA_014762485.1 Gammaproteobacteria bacterium
CTGTATCAATAACTATCATGGCAACTTCCTCTACCAGCCTGACTTTGTCTCTACCAAGTGCATGACCACCAATAAATCTGCGGCACTACGTTTGATCAACAAGCTACAGGATAGCGAAGTAACCCTGGATGATGTTAACGCCATTATCAGCCAGGATGTCACCTTGAGTTATAAACTACTACGTTATCTCAACTCCGCCAGCCTGATGATGCGCCGTAAAGTAGATACCATACATAATGCCATTTTATGGATGGGCTTAAACCCTATTCGTAACTGGGCAACCATTCTGTTAATGTCCAGCATTAACGAAAAGCCCAGTGAGTTGATCACCACCTCTCTTATTCGTGCCCGCTTTTGTGAAGAGCTGGCCAAAAAGCGTAAACAGGACAATGTTCAGCCCTTCTTTCTAACCGGCCTGCTCTCTACCCTGGAAGCCTTACTCGATATGCCGATGGACGAAGTATTAAAAGAGTTACCGATATCGGATGAGATCAAACAGGGCATCATTGATCTAAAAGGCGAACATGGGCAGATACTGAAACTGGTCCTGGCGTATGAGAATAATGATAATGCCGTACTTGCCAAGGTATCCGGTGGCATGACGGTATTAAGAGAGATTTACCTGGAAGCTACCGCCTGGGCAGATGAGCTACAAAAAGAGCTTATTGCATAAGTCAAGAGATTGCCTTCAGCTCTAATGTGCCAATCTATACCCATTAAACAACCGGCGAGACAAATACATCCATGGCATTTCAGCAACCCGATGTTAGTACCATAAAACAGCTGCTAGAGCGCACACAGACCATTGCCGTTGTTGGCCTGTCACCCAAAACCAGCCGTCCCAGCCACCAGGTCTCCGCTGCTATGCAGGGGTTCGGCTACCAGATCACTCCCATCAGACCCGCTACCGATGAAGTGCTTGGAGAGACCTGTTATCCCTCGCTCTATGATCTACCCCACCCCGAGAAAATTGACCTGGTAGATGTCTTTCGTGCGTCGGAGCACGTCGATGAAATCGTTGATGCCTGCATCGCATTAAAACTGCCGACCATCTGGTTGCAGGATGGTGTGATTAACGAACCTGCAGCACAGCGAGCACAAGAGGCAGGAATCACGGTGGTAATGAACCGCTGTGTCTATCGTGATTACATGCAACTGGGCATTAATAAATAGCCTGTTCCTAACCGCCGCCATTTAGTACTATTTCCCCTATGAAATTATCATTTACCAAGATGCATGGGCTGGGCAATGACTTCGTCGTCTTTGACGCGATCAATCAACATGTCCAGCTGAGCCGCGAACAGATTCAGCACATCGCTAACCGCCACTTTGGTATTGGCTGCGATCAGCTTTTACTGGTCGAGAAGCCCAGCCGTGATGAGGTGGATTTCCGCTATCGTATTTTTAATGCCGATGGCAGTGAAGTGGAGCAGTGTGGCAATGGAGCGCGGTGCTTTGCCCGCTTTGTTACCGACAAGGGACTAACGAGCAAGTCGATCATCCCCGTTGAGACCAGCGGCGGTGATATTGAGCTCCGTGTTGAGGACAATGGCGAAGTGACCGTCAATATGGGCGTGCCTCGCTTTGAACCCAGCGATATCCCCTTCGAGGCAGAGTTTCGTTCTAGCCACTACCAGATCGAGGCCGATGGCCATACCTGGCTGATCGGCGCAGTCTCAATGGGCAATCCGCATGCCGTTCTGCATGTCACCAGTGTCGATAGCGCCCCGGTTGAGTCACTCGGTCCCGAGCTCGAGTCCCACCTGCGCTTTCCTAACCGGGTAAACGTCGGCTTCATGCAGGTGCTGGATAAAGGCCACATTCGACTGCGCGTATTTGAGCGTGGCGCTGGTGAAACCCTCGCCTGTGGTACCGGTGCCTGCGCCGCGGTCGCCGTGGGTCGCCAACAGGGGCTATTGGATGCTAAGGTAAAGGTAGAACTACCCGGTGGTCACTTACTTATCGAGTGGCAGGGTGATGGTGAACCGGTAATGATGACCGGCCCGGCGGAAACAGTATTTGAAGGCACATTGATAATATGAGCTCAGAACAGGCAGATAAACTTTCCCTGGAGATCGACGAAAAGCAGGTCATTGAGTACCTGAGGCATCATCCTGACTTTTTTCAGCTACATCGCGATCTGCTATCCGAGCTTGAACTTCCTCATAATACGGGGGCACATGCCTCCCTGATAGAACGCCAGGTCGATATACTGCGCCAGCAACGGAGTGAATTAAAACAAAAACTGGATCAGCTCATCACGTCGGCACAAGCCAATGAAATCCTGAGTGAGGACATTCATCAAGGACAACTGATGCTGCTGGATGCCGAAACCCTGGAAGAGATCTTCGAGCTGGTGGATGAATCCCTGCAGGAAGAATTTGATGCGGATGCCATTGCCATACGGCTCATCAATATCCAGGACAAATCATCGGACTATGATGATCTGATCATCCTGGATGATGCCATCCTTCCTGATTTTGAAAAGATGATGATGGCTGGCAATCCATCGTGCGAATCCCTGACTCATAAACAGCTCTATTACCTGTTTGGCTCCGAGGCACAGGACATTGCATCCAATGTCATCATTCCATTGCGGGATGATGAGGTTATTTATGGAATACTTGCGATAGGCAGCTCCGATCCTGAACGTTATCAAGCAGACATGGGCACCATCTTTCTACGCCGCTATGGTGAATTCTTAACCCATTTATTAAAGCCATTTTTGACCGCGGAGTAATCATGAATGATAGCGCTATCCAGTGGTTGGCTTCATTCATCGATAATTTAACACACATTCGAAATCTCTC
>JABURU010000051.1 GCA_014762485.1 Gammaproteobacteria bacterium
CCGTATCGCTACCCTCTAATAGCTCTTCGTTTTCAACTTCTTCTGTCTGTGAAGTGACCTTCTCTTCGTTCGACATTCTTCGCTCCATTGCGGATCAATACATCATATATAACCACCGGCTATACACCGGTGATGGAATTCTGATAACAATATGGGGATAATTATTGACGATTCAAGGCGGCAGACAATAATTTTGCCGTCACATCAACGATCGGGATAACACGCTGATATTGCATACGGGTAGGACCAATCACGCCCAGCACGCCCACCACCTCATCATTGACCTGATAGGGCGACGCAACCAGACTGCAACCATCAAAGACCTTGTAACCGGCCTCTTCACCTATATAGATTTGTACACCTTCCGCATCCGAGACGCCATCCAGTAACTTTAACATTTCACGCTTCTGGTTAAAGGCATCAAACAACTGCTTTAGCTTATCCATGTTGGCCATTTCGGCATAATCAAACAGATTCGACTCGCCATCCAGAACCAGGCCACTCTCTTCACCCTTTCCATCGAAGGCCTGCTTGGCCACATCTATCGCGGAAAGCATCAACTTGTTCGCCCGCTCCTTAGTCTGCTCCAGTTCTCGAATAATCCGTTCGCGTATCTCTTCCAGCTCGGTACCCATAAAATGACTATTAAGGTAAGCCGCCATCTGCTGCAACTCTTCGGCGTCATAATGGCGATCCGCTTCGATGATACGGTTTTGCACATCATGGTCATTGATCACCCAGATAACCAAAATTCGACGCTCGCCCAGTGGTAAAAACTCTATATGGCGAAACGCATGCTGCTCACGCTTGGGCAGCATCACCACACCGGCCAGGCTGGTAATACCTGAAAGCAGGCTGGAGGTGGATGTGGCGAGTTGAGGCGCATCCTGCCCCGGCATCAGTCGACTCTTCATCGATTCAACTTCATCACCACTGAGCGGCTGCAGGGTGAGTAAGGTATCGACAAAGAATCTGAGGCCACCATCCGTGGGTATCCTGCCTGCAGAAGTATGCGGAGAGGAGACCAACCCCCTCTCTTCCAGATCAGACATCACATTGCGTACCGTGGCTGAGCTGACTTTCAAGCCTGACTCTTCAACCAGGGCCTTGGAGCCCACAGGCTGACCACCCATCAGGTAGGTCTCTACCAGGGTTTTAAGCAAAATCTGATCACGTTCGTTGAGCTGCACAAGCTACCTCATGATCTGCCTGAGCAGAAAAGTGATGCGTTAATAACAAATAGTTAAAAAATTATCAGTTTAGCCCCAGACAGTGTCAAGGCGTGGTTGGCGGGCAACCATCATCGTGATAATGTTCACCGCATGGTGAGACAAAGATGACAATAACAGAATTTAAGACCGTCGGCCTGATCGGCAAATATAATGATACCAGTGCAGAAGAGACCCTGCAGAGCCTGAAGCGATTCTTCAGTGACAAGGGCCTGGATATCCTGCTGGATGAGGGCACCGCAAATAACTTGCCCAATCTGGAACTCACAATCGTTGATCGCAATCAATTGGGTGAACGCTGTGATCTTGTCATCGTGGTCGGTGGTGATGGCTCGCTATTAAATGCGGCTCGTAGCCTGGCCAACTTCGGTGTTCCCCTGGTTGGCATCAACCTGGGGCGTCTGGGATTTCTTACCGATATCTCCCCCGACATGCTGGAAACCTGTCTGAGCGACATCCTACAAGGAGACTACCAGGCCGAGGAACGCTTCCTGCTCCATGCCCGCATCGAACGTGATGGCGAAATTATTAGTGAAAGCTTCGCCTTCAACGATGTTGTGCTGCACAAGTGGGACATCGCTCGCATGATCGAAATCGACACCTATATAGATGATCGCTTCGTCAACACCATACGAGCCGATGGGCTCATCGTCTCCAGCCCAACTGGCTCAACCGCCTACGCCCTGTCCGGTGGCGGCCCGATCATTCAGTCTAACCTTGATGCCGTGGTCATTGTTCCCATCTGTCCCCATACCATGACCAACCGCCCCATAGTGGTGGATGCCAATAGCGTGATCAAAACCGTTGTTGCGACACACAACCAGGCGCAGGTCACCTGTGATGGGCAAATAAACCTTGGATTATCCGGTGGTGAACAAGTCATCATCGAGAAACACGCAATGCCTGTACGGCTCATCCACCCTAGCAAGTACGACTACTTCGAAGTCCTGCGCGCGAAGCTACAGTGGGGTGGCCGTATGGAAGATAAAAAAACCAGTTAATAACCATCATGCTAACTCATATTCATATTAAAGACTTTGCCATCGTCGATGAGGTCGAACTCGATCTGCAACGCGGCATGACCGTTCTCACTGGCGAAACCGGTGCTGGAAAATCGATCCTGCTGGACGCCCTGGGCCTGACACTGGGCGATCGTGCCGATAGTGATATGGTGCGCCACGGATGCGAGCGGGCAGAAATCTCGGTCGATTTTGAAGTCAGTAGCGGCGTGCAAAGCTGGTTATCAGAGCATGAACTGGACAGTGATACGCAATGCCAGCTGCGTCGTACCATTAGTAAAGATGGACGTTCACGTGGCTATATTAATGGTAGCCCTGTCACCCTGGGACTAATGCGCGAGCTAGGTGAGCAGCTGGTAGACATTCATGGACAACATGAACATCAGTCATTGATGCGCAAGGAAAGCCAGCGTCAGTTACTGGATGACTATGCACAAAACCAGCAACTGTTAAAACAGACTGGGCAGGCCTATTTCTGTCTCTTATACAACTCTGACGCTGCCGACGAATAGAGAGGTAGAGATCTCGGGTGCCGCCTTAAGATTAAAAAAAAAAA
>JABURU010000191.1 GCA_014762485.1 Gammaproteobacteria bacterium
GTTTGATTCAGTGTGATTTCATTCTCATCCAGCCCGCGCGCGATGCCTCGATTAATGATGTCTATCTTACCGGCTTTGCGCTCAAAGGCAGCAAACAGCTTTCTACCGAGTACGGTTAAATCCTGTTTGCTGATATTTGGATCAACATCTAGCTGGCGAGAAAAGTTGGATAATGATTGGTAGCTCTTGGTCAGCTCCTGGATGATCTCCTTGCGGGCTGAATCTACCGTATCGGCTTTCC
The DNA here is from genome assembly GCA_014762485.1 of Gammaproteobacteria bacterium. GTDB lineage: Bacteria > Pseudomonadota > Gammaproteobacteria > Thiohalospirales > Thiohalospiraceae > JABURT01. Next base: position 242 of record JABURU010000191.1, read on the forward strand.
AGTCTGCATTCGAGTCCAGCTGATTATACTCATAGTCACCCCAGCCCCATACGCTGGTCAGTTGTTGTATGCGATCGTAACGCCATTTTTCTGCCGCCGGCGCCTGGCGCGATTGAGGGGCATGAACCTTAAGATAAAAGGCTTGTTGCATGAGCGACAGGCGTTTTGGATCATGCTTTTGCAGGTAATGATTAAGTCGATCATAAAGCATGAGATACGGGTCGAGAATCTCGATAGACTCAATGCCATCATGGATCATCTTTTTAAAGCGGTGAGCCAGTAACTCGACCTGTGGGTACTCACTGGCATAGCATTCTGTCAGGACTATCTTAAGTACCGACTTGTAGGGTGAGTTGATACCCTTGGTCAACTGCCAGACCGCGGCACCAAAAAATTCACCACCGGGTATTTGACCCAGTCCTCCAAAGTCGATGACTTCCTGCTCATTGATAAAGCGTTGCTTGATGATGGTGTCTGCCGCTTGTTGATACTGTTTTTCCACCTCGGCTGGTACTAGCCACCAGAGTGGAAACCGTCCCTCCAGCAGGATGCTGGTACGGTAAAACTCTTCCAGTAACAGGATGTGCTGGGCCGAGCCGCTACTTTCATCCGACAGGTCGTCGGTGATGCCTTCTCGCAGCGAGTGGGCATTGACGAGGAAAAAGTGTACCTCCAGGCCTAGCTCATCGGCCCAGGCTTCTATGCGATGAGCCTTATCCTGCAGCATGCGTAAGGCGTCTTTTTTAAGCTCGGGATCATGGCAAATCCAGATATCCAGATCACTTTTATCTGAAAAGGCAATGGTGCCTGCCGACCCCATGATATAGAGCGCATGAATATCTTCTCGAACCGCGCCGCGAGGCGGTTTGAACGATTTGGCAAAGATATTCTGTGCCTTTTCCAGTACCTCTGTTGCGGGGTGATAGAGCGGTATACCAAACGGACAGTTATGCGAGACATAACCCGGTAATGAAGGGTGATTGAGATGAAACAGCAGGGGTAAAAGCTCCAGAAACGGCTGTTTACTGGGCTTAAGGGTATTTTGTACCAGCTCAAGACGGGCGTTGTTAATGGACATAAAGCGGTGCCGGATATCTCTGAAGTCGATATCTTGGTACCAGTCCATGTCGTTCTGTTGCTGTTCCATTAGTTAATCAAGCTTAATCTTTTTATAGGTGTCCGTCAGCAGGAAGTCGTATGTGTAGAAATATAAGCGCGCAATAATACCCGCATGGTATCGGACTACCAAATAGCGAATCCGAGAAAGGCATAGCATTTTTACAGTTTGCTTACATTTTAAGCCGCTTTGAGGAAAGGATGCGATGTCGCGTATGCTATGTTCTAAATAGGGAAAAGCGCTAATATGGCATATCGGTCTGTATATTATCTGGAACATTGGTGACCGCTGATAGTCTCAAGAAATATAAGGCCACAAGACGAATAAGGAAGCGGTTATATGGCAATAGGGCTCTATATTACTATTAGCATTCTGGGGGCGTGGTTTTTGTCATACCATCGCGCACGGCTATGGCTATGGACCGTTGCCGCTGGCCTGTGGCTGGGGTTCTGGGACTGGATCAATCAACCCAACGAATTCATTCTGACCACCAGCTGGATCATCTACATCGTCCTTGCTGTACTGCTCAATATCACGTTGTTACGTCGTTTGTTGTTAAGCACGGCGCTATTCTCCTGGTTTAAACGTACCTTGCCGGCTATGTCGCAAACCGAGAAAGAGGCACTGGATGCCGGTACGGTATGGTGGGAAGGTGAGCTATTTAGTGGTCGTCCCGACTGGAACACCCTGCACGGTTACCCAGCACCACGACTAAGTAAAGAGGAGCAGGCCTTTCTGGATGGCCCGGTAGAAGAGTTCTGTCAGCGGCTCGATGACTGGCAGATTACCGAAGAGTTGCATGACCTTCCCAGGGAGCTGTGGGATTTCCTCAAACGGGAACGGTTCTTTGGCATGATCATTCCCCGTCGTTATGGCGGGCTGGAATTTTCCGCCCTGGCGCATTCCGCCGTTGTCACCAAGATCTCCACGCGTTCGGTGAGTGCGGCGGTGACGGTAATGGTACCCAACTCGCTAGGTCCCGCTGAGCTGCTATTGCATTACGGTACCGATGAACAGCGCGAACACTACCTGCCTCGGCTGGCCAAAGGGGAAGAGATTCCCTGCTTTGCCCTGACCGGCCCATCGGCGGGCAGTGATGCCGCGGCGATGCCCGATAGCGGTGTGGTGTGTAAAGGCAAGTTTGACGGCAAAGAGGTTATCGGCATTCGCCTGAACTGGTCCAAGCGTTATATCACCCTTGGCCCGATAGCCACGGTGCTGGGACTGGCGTTTAAACTTTATGATCCAGAGCGGCTGATAGGGGATAAGGAAGATCGCGGCATTACCTGTGCGCTGATTCCAACCGATACCAAGGGGGTGAGGATAGGTGAGCGCCACGCCCCGTTAAATATTGCCTTTATGAATGGTCCGAATTATGGCGAGGATGTGTTTATCCCCATTGACTGGATCATCGGTGGCCCCAGCCGGGCGGGAC
>JABURU010000317.1 GCA_014762485.1 Gammaproteobacteria bacterium
TCCTCACAGCCTGACCGAGACCATTAATGCCACCCTGGCTTTAATTGATAATCCTGAGCTGGACATCAAAGGCCTGATGGAACATATGCCGGGGCCAGACTTTCCTACCGCAGGCATCATTAACGGTGCTCGTGGCATACACGAGGCCTACCATACGGGTCGAGGCCGCATCTATGTACGGGCTCGCACCGAAGTCGAAGAACATGGTAATGGCCGCGAACGTATAGTCGTCACTGAACTGCCTTATATGGTCAACAAAGCCCGCTTGCTGGAAAAGATCGCCGAGCTGGTAAAAGACAAAAAGATTGAAGGTATTTCTGAGTTGCGCGATGAGTCCGATAAGGATGGCATGCGCATGGTTATTGAACTTAAACGTGGTGAAGTGGCTGAGGTTCTGCTGAACAACCTCTATAAGCACACCGCGATGCAGAGTGTATTCGGTATCAATATGGTGGCTCTGGTTGATGGTCAGCCACGCCTGTTGAATCTGAAGAATATCCTCGAGGCCTTCCTGCGTCATCGCCGAGAAGTGGTTACCCGTCGTACTATTTTTGATCTGCGTAAGGCTCGTGAGCGTGCCCATTTACTGGAAGGGTTATCGGTAGCCCTGGCCAATATAGACCCGGTAATTGCGCTAATCAAGGCCTCTGCCAATCCAGCAGAGGCCAAGGAACAGCTGGTATCTACCGGCTGGGCACCTGGTGTAGTGGTCAATATGCTGGAGCGTTCAGGCGCCGATGCCTCACGCCCGGAAGAACTGGATCCTCAGTATGGTTTACGCGATGACAAATATTACCTGTCGCCGGCTCAGGCCCAGGCTATTCTGGAGATGCGCCTGCATCGCCTGACCGGTTTAGAGCAGGACAAGATCATCGATGAGTATAAGTCTCTACTGGATGTGATCGAAGATCTGCTGGATATCCTCGGTTCCGATACTCGCCTGATGCAGGTGATTCGTGACGAGCTGGAAGCGATAAAAGAGCAGTACGGTGATGAACGCCGCACCGAGATCCGCATGTCTCAGGAAGACCTGTCACTGGAAGATCTGATCACTGAGGAAGAGGTTGTCGTCACCCTGTCACATGAAGGCTATGCCAAGGCTCAGCCTTTAACCGATTACCGAGCGCAACGTCGCGGTGGTCGTGGCAAGTCAGCTGCTTCATTTAAAGAAGAGGATTTTGTCGACAAGCTCTTTGTCGCCAATACTCATGACACCATCTTGTGTTTCTCCAGTTTTGGTAAGGTCTACTGGAAGAAGGTGTACGAGTTACCACAGGCTGGTCGTAACTCCCGCGGGAAACCCATTATTAACTTGCTGCCGCTGGAAGAGGGCGAGCGTATTAGTGCCATTCTGCCTATACGTGAATATGAAGAAGATAAATACATCATCTTCGCTACTTCAAATGGCACGGTGAAAAAGACCTCTCTGACTGATTACTCTCGTCCACGTGCATCCGGTATTATTGCCATTGACATCCGTGATGGCGACAAACTGATCGGTGTCGATATCACCGATGGCAATAGCGACATTATGTTATTTACCAGTCATGGTAAGGCCATCCGCTTTAGTGAAGAGAATGTTCGTGCAATGGGCCGCTCGGCGGCTGGTGTCCGTGGCGTGAAGATGCCTGAGGGCGTTTCCGTAGTATCACTGATTATCTCTGCTGAACAGGGCAGTGTCCTGACCGCTACCGAAAATGGCTACGGCAAACGTACCAGCATTGAAGATTACCCATCTCATGGCCGTGGTGGTCAGGGGGTTATCTCGATTCAAACCAGTGAACGCAATGGTAACGTCGTCGGCGCAGTACTGGTCGATGAAGAAGATGAAATGATGCTGATCTCCAATGCCGGCACATTGGTTAGAACTCGTTGCTCAGAGGTCTCGGTGATGGGACGTAATGCACAGGGGGTACGACTGATTTCGGTAGGTGAAGATGAGAAGCTGGTAGGTGTAGAACGTATCGATGAACCTAACGGTGATAGTGAAGACGATGCTGAGTTAGCCGAAGTGGATGCTGAACAGGCCACGGATTCTACTGATGCATCTTCATCATCAACCGTGGAAGAGTAGTTAAACAGGGAGTAGGACGCACCATGTCGCGCGTATTTAATTTTAGTGCCGGCCCGGCGATGTTGCCAGAGACCGTATTAAAGCAGGCTCAGGCCGAGATGCTGGACTGGAATGGCACCGGTATGTCCGTGATGGAGATGAGTCATCGCAGCAAAGAGTATGTCTCTATTGCTGAACAAGCCGAGGCCGATTTACGCGAAATCATGGCGATCCCGGCCAATTACAAGGTACTTTTCCTGCAAGGTGGTGCATCCAGTCAGTTTGCTATGGTACCGATGAACTTGCTAGGCGGTAAAACCAGGGCGGATTATATCAATACCGGTGACTGGTCAAAAAAGGCCATTGCCGAAGGCAAACGCTACTGTGAAGTAAACATTGCGGCTACCACGGAAGAGTCAAACTTTTCTACTGCGCCTCAACAGGCGGATTTAAACCTAAGTGCAGATGCCGCCTATGTACACTACACCCCCAATGAAACCATACGCGGCGTAGAGTTTCCTTATATTCCTGAAACTGATGATATTCCCCTGGTTGCGGATATGTCTTCAACCATTCTCTCCCGCGCGGTCGATGTCTCCAGGTTTGGTCTGATCTACGCTGGCGCACAGAAAAACATCGGTCCATCTGGCCTCACGGTGGTCATCGTGCGTGATGATCTTTTAGGGCATGTGACGGATGGTAAGCATAGTATGTTTAATTACA
>JABURU010000027.1 GCA_014762485.1 Gammaproteobacteria bacterium
CGCCAGGGGCAAGCTCAGCATAGTGGTCATACCGTTCAACAATCGTAGACCAATCACTGCGACTTTCTAAAATCTGTAACCGGCGCCCCTCCCATTCATACCAGCCGTCTGGCTGGGATAGATAGTCGGGTTGGTGGGCATGCAGTAGTTGTAAAGCAAGTTGTGAGGCCCCCTGACGAGACAGGGCAACAATAAAAAACAGCTCCATCGCTTGTGTAAGCGGAGCAAACATCAGGAAAAGTGTAGCTAAAACCTGTATTCGAATTATTTTCATTATCGCCAATAAAAAACGGGCGTCATGTTATCCATGACACCCGTTATTGTAACAGGCTTGCCAGCGAGGCAAACAGTTACCTGATTACTTGGAAGCAATCTTCTCTTTAATACGAGCAGACTTACCTGAACGCTCACGCAGGTAGTACAGCTTGGCGCGGCGAACATCACCACGACGCTTAACTTCAATCTCGGAAACCAGCGGGCTGTAGGTCTGGAATACACGCTCTACGCCTTCGCCGTGGGAGATCTTGCGAACGGTGAAAGAAGAGTTCAGGCCACGATTGCTCTTGGCAATCACGACGCCTTCAAAGGCCTGCAGACGTTCACGGTTGCCTTCTTTAACCTTTACCTGGACCACAACGGTGTCACCAGGTCCGAACTCAGGAACCTCGCGGTTCATCTGTTCAGCTTCTAACTGTTGAATGATGTTGCTCATTGCTCTCTCCCGAGATAAATCAAACTGTTACGTGTCAGTGTTCTGCTTTTGCTCATCCAGATACTCCTGTAAAAGAGCCTGTTGCTCTGGCGTGAGCTGCAATCTTTCCAGCAAGTCCGGACGCCTTTCATAAGTGCGCCCCAGGGACTGCTTCAGGCGCCAACGGGCTATTGCCTTGTGGTCACCACTGGTGAGTACCGTCGGTACCCGAAATCCATTCATCTGTTCAGGACGGGTATAGTGCGGACAATCCAGCAACCCGTCAACAAAAGAATCCTCTACTGCCGAGTCTTTATGACCCAGCACGCCCGGTAACAACCGGGCTACGCCGTCCATCATCACCATTGCCGGCAGCTCACCGCCGCTGAGCACATAGTCTCCGATGGACCATTCCTCATCGACCTCGGTCTCTATCAGGCGTTCATCGATGCCTTCATAACGACCGGCAATGAGGATTAAATTCTGTTCGCTCGCCAGCTGCTGCAGGTTTTCCTGCTGCAGTGGTTTACCCTGTGGAGAAAGATATATCACCTTCGCCTCAGGGAGTTCTTGCCTGGCTGCCTGGATGGCCTGTTTTAACGGCTCAACCATCATCACCATGCCAGGACCACCACCGTAGGGACGATCGTCCACGGTCCGGTAGTTGTCGGTGGCAAAATCGCGCGGATTCCAGGTCTGCACCTGTAATAAACCACGCTCTACCGCCCGACCTGTTACCCCGTGTTCAGTCACAGCAGAAAACATCTGCGGGAACAGGGTGATGACGTCTATCCGCATCCTGCCCCTTCCTGTGAATTAAAACTCAGGGTCCCAGTCTACTTCGATGAGCCTCTCATCGAGGTCAACCTTAATGACCACATCTTGCTGGACAAACGGTAACAAACGCTCCCGTTCACCCTTTACCACCATCACATCATTGGCACCGGTCTCGAACAGGCCTTTTACCTGTCCCAGTTCAATGCCTTCCGTCGTGACTACCCGGCAGCCTTTCAGATCAGCCCAGTAGTATTCATTCGGTGCGGATGGTGGCAACTGATCACGATATACCGCGATATCGGCCCCAATAAGGGTCGCTGCCTTATCGCGATCATCAAAACCTTCAATTTGCGCCACTATCCCTTTGCCCTGACGTTGTCCATTGAGCAACTTCAGTTCCTGCCATCGCCCCTGGTGTTTCACCAGCCATGGAGAGTAGCGCAGAATGTTGTCCCTGGGCTCGGTATGGGAAAAGACCTTTACCCAGCCACGGACACCAAACAGGCCATTAATACGGCCCAGTACGACAGGTTCTTTCACCTCTGCGATCACCCGTCGCCGTATTCTTAGCTAGCTTTTTTCAGCAGCTTGGCTACTGTTTCAGAGGTCTTGGCGCCTTTGGACACCCAGTAATCTACTCGTTCGCGATCCAGGCGCAGGCTCTCTTCACTACCCTGGGCTTGAGGGTTAAAGAAGCCAACACGCTCAATGTAACGGCCATCACGACGGTTACGAGAATCAGTCACTACGATGTTGTAGAAGGGACGCTTCTTGGCGCCACCACGGGCCATACGAATTGTTACCATTGCCTGTAAAATCTCCTGGTACCTAAACGGTCAAGCCGCGCTCAATAGACGCGGCTCGTACGAAACCGGCAATTTTACGCGAAAAATTGCCAATGAGAAAGCCTGTAAAGCAATAAATCCTGCTCTAAAACGGCATTCCGGGGGGCATTTTACCCTTCATGCCTTGCATCATCTTACCCAGACCGCCTTTGCTGACCTTTTTCATCATCTTCTGCATCTGGGTAAACTGCTTCAGCAAGCGGTTGACGTCCTGCACCTGGGTGCCGGAACCGCTGGCAATACGGCGCTTGCGTGAGCCTTTGATCATATCCGGCCGCTGGCGCTCCCCCGGGGTCATGGAGTTGATAATTGCCTCCAGCTTGACGAACTCTTTGTCATTCACCTGATCCTTCACATTCGCCGGTAAGCCGGGCATACCAGGCATCTTGACCATCAAGCTGGCGATGCCCCCCATATTGTTCATCTGTTGCAGCTGATCACGAAACTCTTCCAGGTCAAA
>JABURU010000338.1 GCA_014762485.1 Gammaproteobacteria bacterium
AGAGACAGAGATAACGCTGATTGGCATCCAGTTCTATGCCATCCCATGGGGTTTGGCTATAAGCGGCCAGGGCGGGGAGGTAACTCCACTTTTTTGAGCCAATATCCAGGCAACGACTACGGAGCTGCAGGCGAGGCAGGTAGTGATCCAGTACATCCAGCAAATAGAGGCTTTCGCGATATTCAGAGCGGGAGCAGACACGGCTCCATATATGCGTATTATAACGTAGACTAAGATAGCCAAAGCGATCCGAGGCCTCTTTAGAAAGCTTTCCCAGGATTTCCTGGGGATTCTTTATCCGGCGTTTGATGACCGGGAGGGAGTACGGTAGGAGAGACTTGAGTCTCCAGTTCAGTTCCTGTTTCCATTTCATGCTGCGGCATTTTACGGGATGCCGCTTATCTGTTCCAGCTTATTGAATAGACTGAATAAAATCAGGCGTGGTAACTGACCGTCTGGTGCTGGGTAACCTGTGTTATGCGGTCAAAGTAACCAGACATATTTTGATAAGCGCGGATGGCGGGTGGCTTGTAGTCGCTGGGAACTTCTTTTTCGGCCTGCTCCATGGCGAGTTTTTCTATTCTGGCACGGGCGGCCATACGTGCGGCCGCCAGGGCTACCTGACGATCCTGGCCCGACGGATCGGCGGGTGCGAGGGCGGCGGCTCGCAGTGTTTCGGCTTTTTGTATCGTGGCATCTGGATCGCCGGGTATCGGGCTGGTATCAATGTTTACCTCACCGCCAACGGCATAACGGCGGCCATCCGGACCGGTTTTATACTGGAAATGTGCGCCACGGGTAACATATTTACCGGCCGCGGCGGCATGCGCAGCTTCATGCGCACGTACCGCACGGTCTCGAGATTTTAATTGCTCAACTTGTTGCTGCTCTTCTTCCGTTAGCTGTTCAGACTGGCTTTTGCCATATTGACCACGCGTAGGCGTATCGGTGTTGTTGTCCTGGGCATTGGTATCTGGATCGCCGGGATTACCTGCGGCTGGGACTGCCGTGCGCGTCTGATTCTGTTCCTGAGACACAGGGGTAACCCCCGGAAAAGCAGCAGCGGCCTGTCCCGGTACCGCGTTGGGCGTCGTTGGCTGGGCCGTATTTGGCCCACCAAAGCCCGATGGAAATGGGGCTGATAGCGGTATCATCTGGTTAAACGTGCGTTACGGGCACAATCACCCTAAGCAAATTATCGTCCAGCTTCTTGCATACTTTAGGGCAAAGTTCACATTTTTAAAATATGGGCGACACTTATGGGATTGGAGGGGAAGTATAGGTGCAAATAGCTGGCAGTGAGTCGATTAATTCGATAAACGGCCTCTCCCTGGGTTTTTCCTCGTTGGCGTACGGCATGAAAATTTGCCTCGAGAGGTGTCTCAAATGATGAGTGGTGGAAGGTATGGCCATGTAGCTTGCCATCCCCCAGATCTACGGACTGCATTCCCAGGGCCGTTAGACGTGGTTGCATGGAGGCGCTTCCAGCAAGAATGGCTACCATCTCGGCCGCTGTCCCCTGTTTATCTGTGAGGCTTTCGGTGAGGTAAAGCATGCCTCCACATTCAGCTAGCATCGGCTTGTTTTGCTCGAAGTGCTGGCGTATTGAGGAGATCATGCTGCGATTATTCGATAACGTGTCCAGGTGCAGCTCTGGGTAACCTCCGGGTAACCAGATACTATCTACCCTGGGTAATTGGGTATCACTTAATGGCGAGAAATAGTCTATCTTGGCACCCATTGCTTCCAGCAGTTGAATATTCGCTGGGTAGATGAAGGCAAAGGCCTCATCACGTGCCACGCCGATATGTTTACCTTGTAATAAAGGCGGCGGCTCAGGCGCTGCCTGGGACTCAAATGTCACTGGCTCAGGTAGTTTAGCCAAGTTTGTGTTGGCGATTTGTTTTGCCGCTTGATCCAGGCGTTGCTCCAGATCCTCCAGTTCACTTGCCTGCACCAGCCCCAGGTGCCGCTCGGGCAGAGTGATCGACTCATCACGCATTAGGCTGGCCAGCAGTGGGATACTCTTTACACTCTCAGCCAGCATCTGGGCATGTCCTTCACTGGCCACTCGGTTGGCAATAACCCCGGCGACCGGCAGGTCTGGGCGGTAGTGAAACAGGCCATGGGCAATGGCGCCAAAGGTTTGCGCCATACCGGATGCATCAATCAGGGCGGCGATGGGGATGCCAAATGTTTGCGCCAGATCGGCGCTGGATGTCTTGCCATCAAACAGCCCCATAACCCCCTCTATCAGGATCAGATCCGCAGCGCCGGCGGCATCATATAGACGCCATTGGCAGTCTGCTTCGCCATTCATCCATAGATCCAGCTGATACACAGGGTGGCCTGAAGCCACTTCGAGGATCATGGGATCCAGGTAGTCGGGCCCGGTTTTAAATACTCGAACAGTTCGACCCTGGTTGCGGTGATAACGGGCCAGTGCCGCGGTAAAGGTGGTTTTACCCTGACCGGAAGCAGGGGCGGCAATGAATAATGCGGGGCAGTGACGGGACATGTTAGAGCTCGACGCCTTGTTGTGCCTTGATACCATTCTTGAAGGCATGTTTGATCATCTTCATTTCGGTCACGGTATCCGCTATATCGATTAGTTCAGTTGGTGCTGCTCGGCCGGTGACCACCACATGTTGCATATCCGGGCGAGTCTGTAGGTCTGCCACGACATCCTGAATATCCAGGTATTTGTATTTTAAAACGATGTTTAACTCTGGCTCTTATACCCATCTGACGCTGCCGCCGAATA
>JABURU010000136.1 GCA_014762485.1 Gammaproteobacteria bacterium
TTTTTTTTTTTAAAATAAGATTGGAACCCCGAAATTTAACATGTGGTGTTCGTCGGCACGTGCAGATGTTTATAATAGACAGGATGTGCCTTCGGGTTACTGGCCCGAATGGTGTATTCAATATTACTCATGATATGTTGTTAACGGCGCTCAAAGCAGTGCTTTTCTGCTTTATATGTCTGCAGTAGCTCGATACGTTTAACCATTGCGTTAATACGCTCATATTGCTTGGGTTTGTCCACCCATTCATTCTTTAATAAATATAGATAAGCCGGTGTAAAAACAAAGGAGCCAGCGAACATGGCGGCATCGTTGGATGAGTCGTTGAGAAAGTCTGGCGGTACCATGGAGGTGGCAGCTCGTTGCAGGCGACCGATTTGGCGATCAAGTTGTTCGCAGCTGAGTCTGGTATCTCCTGGCTGATGAACCGGAATCACGTTCTCTGCTGGCTTAATGTAATAATCGCGCTGACAGCCTGACAGAGTCAAAATGAGCACGCCCATAATCGCAAGGGGCTTAATAGCGGTGTTTAGATTCATCATATCTTTGTTTTAACTGGAATATATCGATTTCTACCATATCGACCATGAAATCGCTAGCCTTTACCGGTTTGCAAAGCGAGCACCATATCCTGGTGCGGTATTCCTGCATCCAGGTAGGTCTCTCCCTGAGTCGAAAAGCCATGTGCCTGGTAAAAAGGGATAGCCTGTACCTGGGCACTTAAGATAACCTGCTGGCTTCCATTATGTGTTGCAAGTTGTACCAGGTGTTGTAAGACCTGGCTGCCTATTCCTTGATGGCGATAGTTTTCCAGTACCGCCATTCGGCCAATGTGGCCATCGTCCAATAGGCGGCCCGTAGCGATGGCCTGCCGGCTTTTATAGGCTAGGGCGTGGGTGGCACTAGTATCTCGCCCATCCCATTCGAGCGCCTCTGGTACATGCTGCTCATGAATAAAAACGCGCCGTCGGATCTCGCGGATCTTTGTGTGCTCTGATTGCCAGTTGACGGTTTTGATCTGGATCATAACTCGCTATCAAATATCAGGAAGCCCAGGTTATATAACTGACATAACAGTGTCAGGCTGTGTTTAGAGCCGGCTGCCTCAAGTAATTCCTGTTGAAAGAATACCCGTTGATCAGCAAAGCGGATAAACCACTCTTCGGCTTCCTTGCTAATAGTAATTCGTTCCCCGTCGGCATAGGCAAGAAGCTGACCGGCCTGATCTCGGTACCAGCAGTAACGAGCCTGTTCACTGCGATAGCAGGTTTCAGATTGTTTGATTAATTCTACTAGCTCACTTTCACTTACGGCGGGCTCGACAGGCTCCGGTCCTGCACCTCGTACTGGTTCTGTGACAAACTCTGCCAGCCACTGGTCGAGGGCGTCATCAGTTAGTAGAAGGGTATCCAGTAACAGCTTGCGTAACTGCTGCCTGCTGTTGCTCGATAGCTCTCCGCTATTCGCTGAAGGTATTAGATCGGCATCACTATAGCGTCGATTGTTCTCAATATGCTTTAGGCGGGAAAGAATGTATTCATCCAGTAATTCATTCTGATCGGGCGCACGAAAGCCAATGGAGTAGGTAATACAGTCGCCCTGAGCAATACCATGATGTGGCACATTGGGTGGCAGGTAGAGCATATCACCGGGCTCCAGCATCCACTCTTTCGACATATCAAATTGCTGCATGATACGCATATCAATACCCGGGATCAGATCCTCATCCGAAACGGTCTGGTTTGAAATTTGCCAATGTCGCTTACCATGAGCCTGGATAAGGAATACATCATAGTTATCCGTATGTGGACCCACGCTACCCTGATCGGGGGCATAACTGATCATGATGTCATCCAGGCGCCAGGCGGGAATGAAGGCAAACAGATCAAACAGGCTAGCGATATCGACATCGTGCTGATTAACGGCCTGTAATAACAGTGTCCAGTGCGTATCGGGGAGGCCGAGGAAGGTGTCTTCTTGTTGCGGACCATGTATTACTTGCCAGGGGCGTTCACCAGCTTTTTCAATTACCAGGCGAGACTCCACATCAGGCTCTAATGACAGGCCTGCCAGTTCCTCAGGAGAGTAGTGTGACTCAAAGCCAGGAATGGCCTGGCGAATGAGTAAAGGTTTTTTTTGCCAGTAATCACGAAGAAAGGCCTCTGGTGAGAGGCCTCCTAATAACGTTTCTTCTATTTGCATGAAAACTTATTCGATGATAACGAGTGCTTCATCAGGGTTAACACTGTCACCTTTGGTAACATGCACCGCGACCACCTTGCCACTGATAGGGGCCTGTACCTCGGTTTCCATTTTCATCGCTTCAGTGATCAAGATGGGATCACCCGCATTGACGCTATCACCTTCAGAAACCAGTACATCGACTATGGTACCAGGCATCGAGGTGGTGACATCTCCTTCGCTACTTGCCTTGGGGCGCCCACTCGCACTTCTGGCTGGAGCGGGGCTACCATTGCCATTATCGCCAACTGCGACCGGGTTGATGAACATCTCATCCAGTGACTCAATGGAGATCTCTTCTGGCACACCATCAACGCTGACATACATTGGGCGAGGACCTGCAGCACGGTTGCCGGAGCCAGTTACCTTAATATGGTAGGTTTCACCATGTAGGGTAACGTTAAACTCGGTCGCCATTACACATAGGCAGCCATCGGTCGAACTGGGGCTAGGCTCTATCGACTATGGCTGCAGGGCCTCATCAGCACGTTGTTGATGGACTTCATTGCCGCTATCAGGGA
>JABURU010000265.1 GCA_014762485.1 Gammaproteobacteria bacterium
AGGCAACACGTATATTACGCTTTACCTTGACCTCGGCCACACCGAGAGAGGCCAGTAACCCCAGGTCGGCGGGGATTACGCGGCGGCCGGCGGATAGCACGACCTGGCCGACGGAGAGGTCTTCCCCAGCATGGCGTACGTTTTGACCGGCTTTATGGCGATCATCGATGCTAATGACGTCACCTTCACGCTCGACATGCTCTTGCATGATGACGGTATCGGCTCCCTCGGGCATCATCGCCCCGGTCATGATACGGGCGGCTTCGCCCTTGTTGATGGGCTTATCCATCGGGTGACCGGCGAAGGATTCACCGCTAACGGTTAGCTGCATATTACCAGAGGCCGGTAAGTCGGCACTGTTGACGGCATAACCATCCATGGATGAGTTGGTGTGCGAGGGTACGTTAATGGGGGAGAGGATATCGGCGGCCAGGGTACGGCCTAGTGCGCTGCGAATGGCAACGCTCTCAAAGCCATCCACGGCCTGGATGGTTTCGCCAATGCGAGCCACGGCTTGCTCAACTAACAGGGAGTTAGGATCAAAGTCATCCATACAAGTCGGGTCGGTCTTAATACTCATAATTTAGAAAACCTTTGCGTTAAGCGTCAGCGCGGCCCAGAACGTGGGCCAGTATGTAATTGGCGATGGCAGCCGGGTCATTAATATCCAGTATTGGTAACTGGGTGTCCAGCTTGTCCGGTTCATCAGTGGCAATGGCCTTGACCGTATCATCAGTGGGGTAGATCAGGTCTTTGCCGAGGGACGGGCGGTGTAGTTCTATCTTTGGATAGGCTTCATGTTTAAAGCCTTCGATGATGATCAGATCCAGCTGGGATTGGTCGAGGCGGTTCACACAGTCCTGCAGCCTGGGTTCGTCTTCCAGTGTGTGCTGTTGCATTAACACCCACTGCTTGTTCGAGGCCAGCAGCATTTGTTGCGCCCCGGCTTCACGCAGGCGATAGGAGTCTTTTCCTGGCGTGTCCATCTCAAATGAGTGGTGTGCATGCTTGATAACACCAAGGCGAATACCACCGTGACTAATCAAAGGGAGTACTTTTTCCAGTAAGGTGGTTTTGCCGGTACCGCTATAGGCAACGACCCCAATCAGGGGAATGCTGGCTTGTATCATATGATTTAGACTACTTGCTAATATATGCGAAGATTATCGCATTCAGTATAGCCGCTCGCTACTGTCAGCAAAAATATTTCAAAAAGTTTATATTTCGCTATACGGCTTGCCGATATATTTGGTACAAAGCATGTGATAATAAACAGACAAAATTGTAAAGGGGAACCGCCGTGGCAATTCAAGCAAAGCGTAGTAATGATGAGCGTCTCGAGCTGTTGATGTTTGGCTTGGGGGGCATGCAGCGCTTTGGTATTAATGTTCTGAAGGTCAAAGAAGTAGTGGGGTGTCCACCGCTGACCAATATTCCTGAATCGCACTCTACAGTCCTGGGGGTGGCGCATTTTCGCGGTGAGCCGCTGACGATAGTCGATCTGGGTAAGGCCATCGGTCGCCGATCTTTATTAGAAAGTGGTGCCAAGGTAAGTGATGGGTCTGTCATCGTCACGGAATTCAATCGTACCAGTGTGGGGTTCTGGATAGCCAATGTTGACCGCATCGTGGTGCTGGATTGGGCCGATATTCATCGCCCCCCCAAGGGCTCGTCTGCTTCGGCTTACATTAGTGGGGTGGCCGATATCGAAGAGGCGCTGGTGCAGGTGCTGGATGTTGAGAAAATATTGAGCGAAACCATTAGCCCGGAGTTTAACCGTACTACCACTCTTGGACCTGGTGATATTCCCGACAATATGCAAGGCAGCCAGGTACTGGTGGTTGATGATTCTGCAGTGGCACGTAAACATGTGGTTCAGGTGCTGGAGCAGCTGGGCCTGAATGCGATTACCACTAGAGACGGCAAAGAAGCCCTGGAGCTACTGGAGCAGTGGCAAAGTGAAGGTATGGATGTCTCCCGACAGGTGCCGGTGGTTATCTCCGACATCGAGATGCCGGAAATGGATGGCTATACGCTGACAAGCCGCTTGCGTGATAAGCCCGAATTCCAAAAGGCCTATATTGTTCTACACACCTCGTTATCAGGGGCTATTAATCAGGATATGGCAATCGAGGCTGGGGCCAATGATGCCCTGAGCAAGTTTGATGCCGATGATCTTGCCCAGGCTATCGTGAAAGGGATAAGCGCTCAGGCCTAAACGCTCTTTCTATCCCCATGACTTCTACACCTCAAGCCTCGACCAGTGTGGCCAACTACATGGTTGTCACACTGGCGTACTGGGCTTTTACCTTAACCGATGGTGCCATTCGTATGCTGGTGGTGCTGCACTTCAACGAGTTAGGCTACGGCGCGCTGGCGATAGCCAGTTTGTTCCTGTTCTATGAACTGTTTGGCATCGTGACGAACCTGTTTGGCGGTTGGCTAGGCGCGCGTATGGGCATTAGCATGGCCATGTACCTGGGAATGGCGATACAGATCATTGCCCTGATGATGCTGACCGTTGAGCCCTCTATGTTAACCGTCGCCTATGTGATGTTTGCCCAGGCCTTGTCGGGTATTGCGAAAGACCTGAACAAGATGGGGGCAAAGTCGAGCCTGAAGCTACTGTTGCCCGAGCAGGCGAAAGGCCGGTTATTTAAATGGGTGGCGATCCTTACCGGTTCGAAAAATGCTTTAAAAGGGGTAGGCTTTTTCCTCGGCGGACTACTGCTCGCGCTGTATGGATTCCAGGGCGCGTT
>JABURU010000049.1 GCA_014762485.1 Gammaproteobacteria bacterium
AGGAAGAGAAGGAAGAGAAGGAAGAGAAGGAAGAGAAGGAAGAGAAGGAAGAGAAAAAGGCTAGCCCTGAAAAATCAGAAGACCAGGAATAGCCGATGGCACCGGGGCGCACCGGCTATGTGGCTGAGGCTGGACCTATTTCTTCTTCGCTTTATCTTCCGCCTCGTCCGTTAGCTCACCGGCAACCTGAAATACCAGCTCAGCCCCTACACGCCCGCGGGCCCAGATAGGCCACTCTGGCTCTTCTTCTTCGCTCATGGGCAGGATATATTCACGGCCAGTTATATGCCTTAAGCGTAAGGTACACAAATAATTACTGGCCGCCAGTGCACTTTGACCATAATCCAGCTCCACCTCTACCTTTACCTCACCCTCAAACGTACTCTCGGGCAAGGGAATCTTATGCCAGCCGGAACCCAGAATATCTTCGTCCACGTTTAGCACCTGACATGTAATCATTGCTTCACCGGTTTCCGGCAATAGCTTTTCCAGCTTCACCGGCACAGTAATAACAAAGTCTGCCGCCAAGGTTGTGGCGGATAACATCATCAGGGGGAACAGGATACTAAGTTTAACGATCTGTTTTCTTAACATTGGATTCGTTGTTTGCTTTGTTATTATCGCCTGTAGGCACGGTTTGCCGTTTCAGGCCGGTAAAGGACATCGCTTCGCTCTTTACACTAATGCGATCACGCTGCATACCGGTAAACAGGATCTTGCTACCGACGCCCTCTGGTAACGCATGCGCATAGAATGGGAAACTAATAAACGCCAGGCAGCTGAAGACGAACAATCGTTTTATTACTCTCATTCCGCAATCATAGCCTGAGTTTATGACAAGATCACTCTTCCAGATCAATTTCGATATCAGATTCTATTGTCTCTACCGGACTGGCCCAGTCCTGGGGATGAAAAGGACGTTCTGTATCGCCAAAATCATCCCTCACCAGGTCATCAAATGGTCCAGACCAGTCCTCCGGCGCCTGTATCTCGGTCAGTGACATTAACTCCCATGTATCCAGGTCCAGCTCTTCCACATCGCCATTAAAGTATTGAATTTCAATACTTTGTTCGTTTTCATCCAGGGCGACGACTTCAAACTGCTCCATCGACTCACTTTGATACCAGCTACCTATTTGTGGACGGTTTACCGTTGCCATGATCGTTCCTCCACGATCTGCTTATACTTTTTATCTAGCAGTAAACCATCGTCATGACAAGAAACCGGCACTGAGTTTTAGTCAGTATTTCTTGACTAGTGGTGAGTAAAGAAGCGTTTGATACGAATAAACTCTTCTTCTGATTCACATAAGGCATCGATAATCTTAGGATCAAACTGCTTATCCGTACCGTCTAAAATCATCGTCATGCTATTTTCATGGGAAAAGGCATCTTTATAACAGCGCTCGCTGGTTAAGGCATCATACACATCCGAAACGGTTAATATCCGGGCCGACAGCGGTATATCCGTACCTGATAAATTATACGGGTAACCGGCACCATCCCAACGTTCATGATGACTCTCAGCAATCTCAATGCCCATACGAATAAATGGATTACCAGGGAACTGGGCCTCAACCTCTCGCAAGGTATCGGCACCTATCACCGTATGATTTCGCATAATAGAGAATTCTTGCTCATCCAGTTTTCCGGCCTTGAGCAGCACATTATCCGGAATACCGACCTTTCCTATATCGTGCAGCGGACTGGCGGTAAACAAGGTCTCGGTAAACTCATCTGTCACTTCATCCTGGTAAACAGCCATTTTAGTGAGACTTTGGCATAGTTCACGACAAAATTCTCGCAGGCGCTCCAGGTGCGCACCGGTCTCCGGATCACGAGACTCGGCCAAGCGAGAAATCGCAAAAATTAGTGCAATATTCGCGCTGGATATTTCCATATCCTGCTGATAGATTTTCACGCCCATGATCGCATTGTCATGCTGTATACGAGCAAGATTACTCACCGTGGCGTCATGCATATATTTTTTATTTAAAGACGACTCCAGCCGCGCCCTTAACATTGATGGCTCATACGGCTTAATCAAGTAATCATCTGCCCCCATTTCTATGCACCTGGTGACGGTATTCATTTCATCCTGAGCAGAGACCATAATGACAGGAATATGGAGTAGGTTTTTATCTGCTTTTATCGATGCCAGTACATCCACACCACTCATTCCGGGCATGTTTACATCTAGTAAAATCAAATCAATTGCATCGGACTTTGATAATTTATCCAGAGCCTCATATCCGTCTTCAGCACTATGGACCATATGTCCATCCTTAGATAATCGCCTGAATAATAATTCACGATTTTCGGCACTATCATCAACGACCAGAATGTGTGCAGGTCGAACGACATCAGCCATTTCTGTTGTACGTAACTCCTGAACATCCATTTCTCAAACCTATATATGCAAAAAATCACATAAAACAAGAATAGAAAAACTCCAATACATCTAAACTTTAAACCAACTTTTTATAATTTAGATGAAAACTTATATAACGTCCCTAACCCAAATAGGTGAATATGTGAGAAACAGAGACAAATTACCTGAACAGAACGATCTATTTTACTGAAATCAGGAATCTAGATATGGATATACAAAGGGAGTATGTGTTTTAGAAATTAACGATATATAAAGAAGAGTAATTGGCAATAAAGTGAGTACCTAAAAACAAGTTCTATAACGCGTACGTTTTATCTACTGTGAAAATAATACCTCAAATTCTCTTTACCTACGGCTATCATTAA
>JABURU010000204.1 GCA_014762485.1 Gammaproteobacteria bacterium
GATGGCCTGATTATCTTGGTGCGTACCAAGCATGCGACAGTAGAGTTGGCGGAAAAGCTTGAGGCGCGTGGATATGCCAGTTCTGCCCTGAATGGTGATATGAACCAGGCGTTACGAGAGAAGACCGTGGATCGTTTGAAGCGCGGCTCCCTGGATATTTTGGTCGCAACAGATGTCGTCGCGCGGGGCCTGGATGTGGAGCGTATTACCCACGTGGTAAACTACGACATCCCACACGATACTGAGTCGTATGTTCACCGTATCGGTCGTACTGGCCGTGCAGGGCGTACAGGTGATGCGATCCTGTTTGTTGCACCGCGTGAACGACGCATGCTGCGCTCGATAGAACGTGCCACCGGGCAGGAGATCAAGCAAATGCAACTGCCGAGCCGTGCGGATATTTCCAATCGCAGAGTAGAGCAGTTCAAGCAATCGATTACCGATGCGATAGAGTCGCAGGAATTAAATTTCTTTGAAGAGCTGATCGAAGGTTACCAGGCCGAACATAATATAGGCTTGAGTGAGATCGCCGCGGCGTTGGCCTACATGGTGCAGAGCGAGCGTCCACTAATCCCCGAATTTAAAGATAAGCCTGAGCGCCAGGAGCGCTCTGAACGGTCACATCGCGATCGTGATGATCGCCGTGATCGTCCCAGACGTGAACGTCGTGATCGAGATGACCGAGCAACGGAAGTTGAAGACGGTATGATTCGTTACCGCATAGAAGTCGGTTATGAACATGATGTCATGCCCAAAAACATCGTTGGCGCAATCGCCAATGAAGTGGGTATGGAGAGTTCATTTATAGGGCGTATCAAGATATTTGACGATTACAGTACCGTCGATTTACCAGATGGATTACCTGGTGAAGCCATAAAGCATTTGAAGAATGTTTGGGTATGCAATCGCAAGATGAATATCAGCAAACTACAAGGTCTGGATAATAAAGCGGGCAAAAAGCCGTTTAGCAAGGATAAGAAGAAGTCTTCATACTCCAAGCCCGACAAGAAAAAGCCAAAGAAACCGAAAAAGAACAAGGCAGCTAACGTGAAAAAATCTAAGGACTAGACGGAACGCTCGGTAGAAACAAAAAGAGGCCGGTATGTATACCGGCCTTTTTTATGTCACCTTACTGAGCACTTAACGACTGGCCACTTATTTCATGACTGTCGTCACCCATGGCATAAAGATAGAGCGGCATGATTTCTTCTGGTGCCGGGACGGTATTGGGATCTTCTCCCGGGAAGGCACGGGTACGCATATGAGTGCGTACTGAACCCGGGTCGATGGTATTGAAGCGTATGTTGGTGTTGGTTTCCATCTCATCGGCAAAGATTTGCATCAGGTTTTCCACCCCGGCGTTGGAGATGGCATACGCTCCCCAGTAGGCCTCACCGCTACGGCCTACATCTGAGCTGGTGAAGATGACCGAAGCGCGGTCTGCCTTTTTTAATAAAGGTAAGCAGGCGCGCGTAAGCAGGTAGGGGGCATGCAGGTTGATCTGCATGACGCGAGACCACAGCTCCAGATCATAGTGCTCCAGTGGTGTCAGGGAGCCAAGGAAGCCGGCATTATTCAAGATGCCATCCAGTCTCCCCATTTGCTCTTCGATGATCTGTGCCAGTTGCAGGTAATCGTCCCAGCTAGCGTTTTCCAGGTTCATCGGATAGATAGCTGGCTCCGGGTGGCCCGCCTCGACACTCGCGTCGTAGGTCTCTTCCAGCTTACGCACGGTGCGCCCCAGCAACACAACCGTCGCGTCGTGAGCGGCATAGGCCCTGGCGGCCGCCTGACCGATACCTGCGCCAGCACCGGTCACCAAAATGACCTTGTCTTTCAATAAATCGCCTGGCGCCTGGTAGTCTTTCATCGTCTAATCCTCTTTGTTCTGCCTAGGTTAAGAGGCAGACAGTTGCTTGATAATCTGGCGCGCGCATTGTACCCCAGATTGCACCGCGCCTTCGAGCGTGGCGGGGTACGGGCCACGGGTATAATCACCTGCCAGCCAAAGCCCATTTAGCTCGGTCTGATTTTCCGGTCGCAGATCATCTATCCCTGCCGTGGCACGGAATGTCGCTCGCTTTTCTCGTATCACCTGGCTATGGATGATGTCAGGAAGATGAGGGTAGTGTTGTTTCAGCTCACCCACAATGATATCGGTCAGTGTTTGTTTATCCATCTCCATGTGTGAGCCTGGACCACTGATGATAATGGCGACGAGATCTTCTTGCTGGCAAAACGAGCGATGGAACAACCATTGGGCATGCCCACCACTAAAGCCGATCATCTTTTCTGGCAGAGTAATGTGGGTATCAAATTGCAGATATATCGTGGTAATGGGGTAGGTATCAAACTGCTGTAGCCGCTGCGCTAGTGTGGGCAATGGTAGCGGACAGATTAAGGCATGAGCCCGGTGTGGAGGTACCGCCAGAATGAGATGGCGCGCTTGCAGCGTTTCTTTCCTGGTTTCAACTTGCCACTGGTTATTGGTCTGGTGATTGGATTGGCGGATACCCATGACCTTGGTACCAACCGAGACGCTAGACCCCAGGGCTTCGATATGTTTTCGTACCGGCGTTGCGAATAGATTACCAAGGTCTTTCGTGGGAAACAGCAGGTCGGAATCTGCTCGTTTGTAGCGAAAGCTATCACGCAGGACATTCATAAACAGCTGGGTAGAGGCCTCGTGTAAAGGGGTATTTAATGCTCCCAGTACTAATGGCTCCCATAGAGTTTGAATCAGGCGAGGGGTCT
>JABURU010000362.1 GCA_014762485.1 Gammaproteobacteria bacterium
AATTCTGTTCAAAGGGCCATGATACATCAACACACAGGAGCTGGCCGCGCTACCCCGACCAACACGGCCACGTAATTGATGTAACTGTGACAGGCCTATCCGCTCGGCGTTTTCGATCACCATCAGGCTCGCATTGGGAACATCTACCCCCACCTCGATCACTGTGGTGGCCACCAGCAGATCAATGTCACCAGCTTTAAACTCGGCCATCACCTGCTCTTTCTCACTGGCCTTCATGCGCCCATGTACCAGTCCTATATTCAACTCCGGCAGCGCATCGGTTAAAAGTTGCGCACTATCTTCTGCCGCCTGGCACTGCAACACATCCGACTCTTCGATCAAGGTACATACCCAGTAAGCCTGACGCCCCTGTTTACATGCCCGACCGATACGCTCCACCACCTCATCTCGTCGCTGGTCTGAAAGTACGATGGTTTCAACCGGCGTACGACCAGGAGGCAACTCATCGATCACCGATACATCCAGGTCCGCATAGGCGGTCATCGCCAGGGTGCGAGGAATAGGGGTCGCCGTCATGATTAACTGGTGTGGATACTTCCCTTCATGTGCTCCTTTCTCCCGCAGGGCCAGGCGTTGGTGGACACCAAAGCGGTGTTGCTCATCGATGATCACCAGGCCTAACTGGGCAAAACCGACCTCATCCTGAAACAGGGCATGGGTTCCCGTAATGAGTTGTACCTCACCATCGCGCATGCGCTGCAAGGTCTGTTCACGCGCTTGACCCTTTAAACGGCCCGTCAGCCAACACAACTCTATCCCCAGGGGCTGTAGCCAGTTGGAAAAATTCTGGTAATGCTGTTCCGCCAGTAACTCGGTCGGTGCCATGATGGCCACTTGATAGCCGGCATCGATCGCCTGCAAAGCGGCCAATGCGGCCACCAGGGTCTTGCCAGAACCAACATCGCCCTGTACCAGCCGTTGCATAGGGTGAGGCCGCTTCATGTCGGCTTCTATCTCTGATACGACCCGACGCTGAGCCCCGGTGGGCTGAAATGGCAAAGCGGCCAATAAGCCCGATACCAGCTGGGCACCCGGTTGCAAAACAGGGGCCTGGTGCTGTTCTGCCTGGTGACGCAATTGGCGCAAGGCAACCTGGTGCGCCAGTAGCTCTTCAACCGCCAGGCGACGCTGGCAAGGATGTTTGCCCTCTTCTAACGACCAGAGATCCGCATCTGGCGGTGGCCGGTGCACGTATTGCAGTGCAGCCTTCATCTCCGGCAACTGTTGTCTTTCTAGCCACTCTGTTGGTAACAACTCATCGAGGGGCTGCTTTTGTAGCCACAACAGGGCCTGTTCACTGAGTTTGCGCAAGGTCTGCTGGTGCACCCCTTCGGTCGCCGGATAGACCGGGGTTAAGGTCTCTTCGATCTCCTCGGCAGAATCAGGATCAACGATACGAAATTCGGGATGAATCATCTCCAGCGTGGTATGACCACTCTTCACTTCGCCATAGCAGCGCACCGTCACACCTTTAGAAAGTGTCTCTTTTTGTGCCTGATTAAAGTGAAAGAAGCGCAAGGTCAGAAAGCCGGTGCCATCGCTGATCCGTGTCAGCAACATACGCCGCTTGCCAAACTTGATCTCGGAGAGCTGCACCTCGCCCTGTATTACCGCATGGTCATCGGGGCGCAGTGTGCCGATAGGCATAATGCGCGTACGATCCTCGTAGCGCAGGGGCAAATGAAAAAGGACGTCTTCCACGCGGCTAATATGCAGCTTTGCCAGCCGCTGAGCCATGCGTGGACCGACGCCCTTAAGTTCGGTTACCGAGGTCATCCTTTACCCTGGATTTTCTGCTCAGACCGCAAAACTAGTCTAATCCTGTAATTAATTAGCCAGCTCGAGGATACCATCCATCTCTACCGCGGACCCTTTTGGCAAGGATGCCACACCAATCGCGGCACGGGCAGGATACGGTTGCTGGAAATAGCTAGCCATCACCTCGTTAACCAGCGGAAAGTGCGACAAGTCGGTGAGAAAAATATTCAACTTGGCGATATCCTGCAATTTGCCGCCGGAGGCTTCGCATACTGCCGACAGGTTATCAAACACACGGCGAATTTGCGCTTCCATATTCCCATCAACCAGTTCCATCGTCTCTGGAACCAACGGGATCTGGCCAGACAGGTAGACCGTATTGCCACACTTCACGGCCTGGGAATAAGTCCCTATAGCCTGTGGAGCCTTGTCGGTATGAATGATCTCACGTGACATGATGTTTATATCCTCGTTTTTATGCTTTTAAATTAGCGCGCGGTTATCCCTTGCTCATACGCTGGATGCGCACGACTTCCTTTAATACCCGCAGGCGACGCATGATGTTCGCCAGGTGCAGTCGGTCATGCACAGCGATGGTGAAATCCATTGCCGTATTCAACCCGTCGCGCTCTTCCATATCGACGTTGTCGATGTTCGCTCCCGTCTCGGCGATCACCGCGGCCACACTGGCCAGCACCCCACGACGGTTGGCAACATAGACACGAATATCGACCGGGAACTCACCCTCTACACCCGCTTCCCACTCCACATCCACCCACTTTTGTGGATGTTTACGATAATCTGCGACATTTTTACATTCGCGGTTATGTATCACAATGCCGCGGCCCGTGCTGAGATAACCCAGGATAGGATCACCGGGTATCGGTCGGCAGCACTTGGCCAATTTGATCACCATGCCTTCCGAGCCCTTGATGAACAGAGGCCGGGAC
>JABURU010000311.1 GCA_014762485.1 Gammaproteobacteria bacterium
ATCTTGAACTTCCTTAAATTACCGACTAGTTCTCATTATTTTAATACACTTTTATAATCCTGAAATTACACTATTATCTCATCGACTACAAAATCCACTAATCAATATATCTACGATATACTTACCGCAAATGCTTGTTTCAAAAACGTCATTCGAGTGCTGGGACAATCCCCATAGTGCATAAAGCAGCAAAAAATCACGCCTTGAGAAGAACGAAATTTACATACAGTAAATGAAATCAGTGCAAGGCTCGCAACACAGTATTAGTGCGCTAGATGCGCTTTTAAGGAAATTTTAATGAAATATGTCGGTGCCCATGTCTCCGCCTCCGGCGGTGTTGAAAATGCCCCACTCAATGCCCGAAATATAGGGGCCAGGGCCTTTGCTCTGTTTACCAAGAACCAGCGCCAGTGGCATGCCAAGCCACTGACTGAGAAAAGCATCGAAGCATTTAAGGCCAACCTTGCCGAGGTGGGTATTGCGCCGGAGCATGTACTGCCGCATGACAGCTACCTGATTAACCTGGGCCATCCTGAGCAGGAAGGCATCCAGAAATCGCGCGATGCGTTTATCGATGAGATGCAGCGTTGTGAACAGCTGGGTTTGAAATTGCTGAATTTTCACCCCGGTGCCCACCTGACCAAGATCACCGAAGAGCAAAGTCTCGACCGGGTGGCTGAGTCGATTAATATCGCGCTGGATGCGACAACAAATGTCGTCGCAGTGATTGAAAATACCGCGGGTCAGGGTACGACACTGGGTTACACGTTTGAGCACCTGGCCCACATTATCGACAAGGTGGAAGACAAGAGCCGCGTCGGCGTATGCCTGGATACCTGTCATACCTTTACCGCTGGCTATGACATGCGCACCTCTGATACCTGCGAACAGACCTTTGCCGAATTTGAACGTATTGTTGGCTTCGAGTTTTTAAGCGGTATGCATCTGAACGATTCCAAGCCCGAGCTAGGTTCCCGGGTGGATCGACATGAATCGCTGGGTAAAGGGAAATTGGGGCTGGAGGTGTTTCGGTATATCATGAACGATGATCGCTTTGATGATATTCCGCTAATACTGGAAACCATAGATAGCGATATCTGGGCGGGCGAGATTCGGCTCTTATACAGTTTTCAGGGCTAATTTTCTGACGCAGCCAAAGAGATAAAAATAAGGCCTTTATGCTTACAACTTATAGCAGCAACAGCCAGGAAGAGCTGATCGCTCAACTGGCTCAAATCACCAGTACCCAGCGCCCTCATCCGCTGACGCCTGAAATTATTGTCACCCAAACACCCGGCATGGCACGCTGGATATCGGTGCAGCTGGCGAAGGAGCTGGGCGTAGCCGCCAACCTGGAATTCCCCCTGCCAGCGACCTTTTTCTGGAAACTGTTTACCAGCCAGTTCCCCGAACTGGGCAAAACCTCGGGCTATGAAAAGCCGGTGATGACCTGGCGGGTGATGAAGCTGCTGCCGCAACTGCTGGAGCAGCCAGCCTTTGCGCCGCTGGCCAACTACCTAAAAGAACACAATGACTCACGTCGTTTGCACCAGCTAAGCCGCCGCGTGGCCGACGTGCTGGATCAATACCTTATATATCGACACGAAATGGTGCTGGAATGGGAACAGCAGGCCAATAATGATGCGAATGATTGGCAGTCGATCCTCTGGCAGCATATTGTTGCCGATACCGGCCATCGACCAAACCGTGCACAACTATTGCGTGGCTTTCTGCAAAAGTGTAGCAATGGTGAGTTAAAGGCCGAAAACCTGCCACACCGCTTTTCTTTTTTTGGCATCGCTACCCTGCCACCTGCCTATGTGCAGTTGTTGCAATGCCTTGCCGAGCAGACCGAGGTGAACCTGTTTATCCTCAATCCCTGCCAATATTTCTGGGGTGATATTAGTGATGAGAAGAGGATCGCCCATAAACGTCGTAAGCTCATTCTGAATCAACAGGGTGAAGAGGATTATTACGAGATAGGTAACCGCCTGCTGGCCTCGATGGGTAAACAGGGTCAGGAATTTATCAACATGCTGCTGGATCTCGACGGCATGGAGCAGGACTACTACATAGCACCTGAAACCAATTCTATCCTCACGCAGCTGCAATATGACATCCTGGAAATGGACGAAACCGTTCAAAAGCTGGACGAAGTGGATAACAGTATCTCGATTCATAGCTGTCAATCACCGATGCGCGAGGTACAGGTATTACAAGACCAGTTACTGGATCTATTTAATACCGATGATGATTTGGGCCCGGAAGATGTGATCATCATGACACCGGACGTGGAGACCTATGCACCGTATATCGAGGCGGTGTTTGGTGCCGCCGATGGCAAGCGCGTTATTCCGTGGACGATTTCTGATCGTACCCCGCATGGCCAGCATCCAGTGGTACGTGCCTTTCAATCGCTGCTGGATGTCTGCACCGGCCGCTTTGCGGTCAATGATGTGTTGTCGTTGCTGGAGGTACCAGCGGTGCATCAACGCTTTGATCTGCATACCGATGATATCCAACGTCTGCGTACCTGGTTGAAGGAAAGCGGTATCCGCTGGGGCTTGAACAGCAACAGTCGCAAGGAGCTGGAGATCAGCTACGACTCGCATACCTGGCAGTTTGGCCTGCGTCGCCTGCTGCTGGGCTACGCGATGCCCACCGATGTGAGCCTGTATAATGGTATCGCCCCCTATGCCGATATCGAGGGCCAGTCGGC
>JABURU010000254.1 GCA_014762485.1 Gammaproteobacteria bacterium
TGGTATGACGTCGTTGCATTAAACTCCCCTTCAATCTGCTGGAGTTAGCTGTCGTCATATTCCATATTGTTCGAGAACACCATCAACTGAGTGATGTTAACGAATTTTCTAAATTTCTTGTTCTGGAAGCGAGTTTTAATACGCTTGTGCTCAGCCTGTATGCCGTCTTGGTTGTTGGGCTTTTTAACCTCGATGAATACCAGCGGTAGGCCGTTGATAAGCAAAATGATGTCTGGGCGGAACTCATCATCATCTTTTTTGTAAGTTAACTCGGTGACTACGTGAAAGCTGTTGTTATCGAAGTTTTCAAAATCGATGAGGCGGATACCTGATTTATCAGTCAGCTTCTTATAAAAGGCCTTGCCCAAGTCTTCGTTTTCAAGGCTGAGGGAAATTTCATCATAAAGCTGTTTGGCTTCAAGGTCTGTGATACCGGGGTTTATGCGCTCTAAGCTTTGATAGAAAATATCTGTGAAAATGTTGGTAGATTCGTCCCAAGTGATTTTAGGGTCTTTAAGGGAGAGGTATTTATACCCCAAACGCATTAAATGCAGGATTGTCGGGATTTTCACCCGTGAATCTTCGTTGAATTTCATAATTATTTTTATTCCTTTCTTTATATCAGGCGCTACTATAGATAGTCGGCGATTAACTAAAACCTGAGTGACCTACCCTTCGCCACCAAATTCTGCCTTCATACGCTCTATTTGCTTATCCACTTCCTTCCATGGCAACCGACGCCTACCATCTCTCATTTTCTGATAAGCCTCCTCGACCCCCTCTATACTCAGAATACCACCTCTCACCATGGCCTCCACCAACCACAAGGTACCACGAAGCTCTACAACACCGGCATACTGCGCCTCTGTAAGTTGCCTCAAGCGCATATCCCCTGTTACCAAGGGACAGTCTTCCTGTTTTGCTAGCATCAGTGCCAATAGATCATTCAGGCTGGGAGCATCCCGTGCGATGCAGTCCTGTTTCAGGCGATAGGCCTCTTGTATACCCTCACCTTGCAGACTCATACACTGTAGGCCGAATGGTATAAGCTCTGGATGCTGCTCACTGAGCTCTTCGTTATACAGCACATCCGGCACGGCGAAGGTTTCGGGCAACTGAAACATTTGCTCCAGTATTCCGCCTTCTTCCATGTCGATGATGATGTTGGCATCGCTAATGAGCAATGTCACTGGAACACTCCATGTTCCGACAGGCGTGTAGCTCAGCTAGTGGGATACCCAGTAGCTCAGCTGCCTTGGATTCGCCTACCCAGTCTTCTGCCAGGGCATGATAGATGCGCTTTTCGAACAAGCGGCTGGCTTCATGCTTATAAGCAGGGCCTGGCTCCTGTTTATCCCAGCCCTGCTTACGCAAGAAGCCATAGAATTTTCCATGGGTGGTCTTATCCAGCACGCCCATATCACGCGCCCGATAGGTCCAGCCCCCGATGCTGAGGCCGTACTCCAGTTTTAGTAACAGTAATTCGCGTGGCTCCAGCCATTTACGCTTGCTACCGAGTGCTTCTATGACTACTTCACCAGGGACTAGAAAGGCACCGGCGAAACGATCACATGCCTTTTCTTCATTTAGCTCTTCAGAGAGGCGTCCATGCAGAATTAGGTGGCCTAGTTCGTGAGCCAAGGTAAAACGCTGTCGATCCCCCGGCCACTCGCTACCGATGGCGATCACAGGCATATCATTCACCTTGGCAGAAAGGCCATCGAATCGCTCCTTACCTATATAGGGAGTGACGATGACCCGGATGCCATTTTCCTCCAGGGTATCGATGAGGTCAGGGATCGGATTATGTCCCAACTCCCAATGATCTCGCAGCTTGATAGCGATGGCTTCAATATCACCTAGATCACCGATCTGCTGAGGCAGACCTTTAGGGAGTTTAAATTTCATCTCTGCCGAAGGAGGGAAGATATCATCCAGATCATGCCAGCGTTCCAGCCGGTCCTGGACATCAGCCAGTATTTGGCGCTCTTCGGCTTTGGAAAGGGCTGCATGTTTCCGGAACTCTACATTTTGTAGCTCCACAGTGTCCTGACGGAAAAAGTACTCTACCCGCACGCCCATGGCCTCAGCTAGACGCAACATGACATCCGAGCCGGGGGTAACTTCATTACGTTCATATTTAGAGATTGCCATGGCAGAGAGATCCACCTGTTCTGCCAGCGCACGCAAAGAAAGACCCGCTGCTTGGCGGGCTCGCTCGATTCGTTCACCAATCATCCCTAGACTCCTGGTTTACAAAAAATACTTGATCTTTGTTTTTTGTAAACTATAGTAGAAATGTGTTTATTAATCAATAGAGGACTTTCGCCATGGCTACCAACCCTCCCAGTGGTGATGGGCACCGGAATGGCGCGGTTCGAGACCGTTCGCAGGTCTATAACCCACAAACCGAGCGCTGGACCAAACGAGGTCCCGATGGGCGTTTTATGGACCAAAAGGCAGACAACAAACCCTTTAAGGGCATACGAAAGGAGAAGTAATCGTGCCAAATGCCGGAGCACATAAGCTTGGCATTAAAGGGGTCAGAGCCCTTAAGTCTTTCACAAGTGTTGATTCTTCTTCGGCTTATTACTTGATTATTTGAAGAAGGTACTCTTTTAAACCATAAAACAAAAATTCGCTAAATTTGTAGGGTATTGCCTACAAAACCACCCTAATAGATGACAAATATCACCACCCACCCCCTTTCCCCA